>WRJM01000008.1 GCA_009782265.1 Oscillospiraceae bacterium
AATTAAAGGGAAAAAGCTTGGTTTAATCGGGCTGGGCGCAATCGGCGCGCTTGTCGCCAACGCGGCAATCAGCCTTGGTATGGAGGTTTACGGCACTGACCCGTATTTATCGGTAGACGGCGCGCTAAGTCTTTCAAGAAAGTTCCATTATGTAAAAACAAGCAATGAAATTTTTGAAACCTGTGATTATATTTCCCTGCACGCCCCCGCAACGCCCGAAACTAAGAAGATGCTTAACGCCGAATCCATCGCTTTAATGAAAGACGGCGTGCGGATTATTAACACGGCGCGTGCGGATTTGGTAAATGACGCTGATGTTGTGGACGCTTTGAACAGCGGCAAAATCGCGGCTTACGTGATTGATTTCCCGACAGATGAAATCATCGGCGTACCCGGCGTAATCGCAATTCCGCACCTCGGCGCGTCCACGCCCGAAAGCGAGGACAACTGCGCGGTGATGGCGGTGGAGCAAATCGCAGATTTCCTTGAAAACGGAAATATTGTCAATTCTGTCAACCTGCCGAATTTAACCATGACCATGACGGGCGATTTTAAACTGTGCGTAATTCACAAAAATGTTGACGGCGTTTTGACGAAACTAACGCAGGTCGCCGCAGAAGCTAAGGCGAATATCGAGAACATGGAAAGCAAATCTAAAAAAGACTACGCTTATACCGTTTTAGATATAACGGGCAGTCCGGACGGGATGGAAGAGAAGCTTAAAGCCGTGGGGAATGTGATTGCGGTTAGGGTGATAAAATAGGAAAATTAATTCACAATCTCCCGCCGCGTCACCGCAATCACCCCGGGGATTTTTTTAAGCTTCCCCATAATCGTATTCAACTGCTCCACCCCTGCGATTTCCATTGTTATATAAATACAGGCGTTGCTGTTTTTAAGCGTTCTCCCGCTGAATTCGCTTATGGAAAGTTTATTCTCGGAAATCACGCTTGATATATCCGCTAAAAGCGCGTTCCTGTCCTCTGCGACAATTTCAAGCGATGCGCGGTAATAAAGGCTTCCGTGATTCGCCCATGAAACCCGTATCCAGCGGTCAGGGTGCTTGCTTGAATCCGCATTTACGCAGTTTTTCTTATGCACCGAAACGCCGTAGCCGCGTGTAATAAACCCGATAATTTCATCGCCCGGAAGCGGCGCACAGCACTGCGCAAACCGAATCAGGCAGTTATCAATCCCCTCAACAATAACGCCTTTTGACTGCTGTTTAGCAATGTTTTCGTCTACTTTCGGTAATGGAACAGGAGACGGTTCGGGTACGCCTTCCGATATATCTTTTATTTTTAATATAGCGCGCGCAATATGAAGCCCGTCATAACCAATCGCCGCGTAAAAGTCATCGGTATTGCTGTAATGGAATTCGTCCGCAGCTTTCTTTATAATACTTTCGTTATAATAAATACCGCTTCTTTTCAGCTCGCGTTCTAAAGAAGACTTTCCCTGCGAAATATTCTCACCGCGCCGTTCTCTTCTGAACCAAGCGCGGATTTTTACCTTCGCCTGATTGGTTTTGACGATTTCAAGCCAGTTCCGGTTCGGTCCGTAAGCGGGATTCCCCGTGGTCATAATTTCAACAATATCGCCCGTTACTAATTTGTATTCGTAATTAACCATGCGTCCGCCGACTTTCGCACCGGTCATTTTATTGCCGATTTCCGAGTGAATCGCATAAGCAAAGTCAATCACGTTTGAACCGAGCGGAAGCGTGATGATTTCCCCTTTAGGCGTAAACACATACACATCATCAGGAGCAAGGTCGGTTTTAATGGTTTCCGTAATCTGCTGTATGTCGTCGGCTTCCTGCTGTTGTTCTAAAATATGCCGAATCCATTCAACCCTGTTGGCTTCTGATGCCTTAACCTTACCCGCTATGCCCGCCTTATACTTCCAGTGCGCGGCGACGCCGTATTCCGCGGTGTTATGCATGTCAACAGTGCGAATCTGCACTTCAAACGGAATTACGCCCTCCTTGCTGATGACCGTAGTGTGCAGGGACTGATAACGGTTGGGCTTCGGATTGGCAATATAATCCTTGAAACGCCCCGGAATCGGGCGGAACATATCGTGAATGACGCCCAAAACATTATAACATTCAATCACCGATTGCACAATAATGCGGATTGCATATATATCATAAATTTCATCGAAGTTTTTCCCGTCAATATATACTTTTTTATATATGCTGTATTTACCTTTGACCCGTCCGATAATAACGGGGTCGGGCTTCATATTGCCGATACGGTCGGAAATCATTTCTTTCGTGCGGTTAATAAAGGCGTCGCTTTTTTCCCTGCGGTGTTTAATCTGGTTTTCAATCGAATTATAAGCATACGGGTCAAGATAACGAAGCGATAAATCCTCCATCTGCTCTTTTAAACTGTTCATACCGAGCCTATGCGCAATCGGCGCGTAAACGCTCATGGTTTCAAGCGCGTTTTCAAGCTGCTTTTCAGACGGGCGGTGTTCAAGCGTGCTCATGTTATGAAGCCTGTCTGCAAGCTTAATCAGCATAACCCGTATGTCCTGCGCCACATTCATCAGTATTTTACGTACATTTTCGGCGTGCTGTTCTTCTTTTGTATAATTTAGGGGAATTTGCTCCATTTTCGTCACGCCGTCTACCAAGCGTTCAACATCCGCACCGAAGTTCTTTTTAATCATTTCAAGCGTAACGCCGGTATCCTCTACAACGTCGTGCAGAAGCGCGGCGACAAGGGTATCGGTGTCCATTTTTAAATCAAGCAAAATACAGGCGACCGCAATCGGGTGCGAAATAAACGGTTCGCCGGAGCTTCTCGTCTGCCCCTCGTGCGCCTGATTGGCGAACTCATAAGCCGCTGTAATTCTGTTAAGGTCATATTTTTGTTTTTCTTCGTTTATAATTTTAGAAAAAAGGGTATTTATTGTATAAATCATAATTATGACCTTTCCTTTCCGAGTTTTTGCTGATTTTATATATTAATGCAATTATTTAACATCGTTTTAATTTTTGATAACGTTTCTGAATTGTCTAAATTTGCTTTTACGCCCGAAACGGGTAAAAGCAATACTGCCCCGTTTATTATATCGAATGTGATTAATTTAAATTCAGCTAAAATATCAATGATAATCCTGAATTTACAGTAATTTAAATTTTTAGAAACAGCTTCGTAATAAACACGTAGAATATTTATTTGATTTTCACCAAATTTTCGCAGTATGTCATAAATAATTTTTATGTCATCTTTTTCGGGAATAATTCTCGTTATAAGCGCGGGGTCGGGTGCTTCGCCGCGGATTAATGCTTCATATGTTCTCAGCGCGGCAAAGGTTTTTTCCTGCTGAAAACCGGACGGTCTTATATCCTTGCACTGCGCCGAAACGCTTGTAATACCATTATATTCATTCAGCTCCAGTGTTACTAATAAATCAACCGCCTGCCCGTTTTCAAAACAAAAATCGTTATAAGTACAATTAAAATATAAAATCTTCTGCGTAACGCTTCCCATTCTGACGTTAAAGCTTATGTATTTGCCGTCCTTCAGCGGCTTTTTGGAAAGAATAACGCAATTTTGCATTAAAAAGACAGGCAGCGGGTTTTCCTCCCCGCACGGTGCAAGCTTTTTCAATCCTTCAACATTTTCAAGCGTTAAATCCTCTTCACAGAGAACCTTGTCAATATGAATTACATCGAAAGGCATCTGCGGGAAATGCGCTGCGCTGTATGCTTTTATCCGCGCTTCAAGCGCGCTGAAATTTTCTGATTTGGCAGTAAATCCTGCCGCCTTTACATGCCCGCCGAACTTTTCCAATAAGTCACTGCATGCTTCAAGCAAGGGCATAAGCGGAAAGGCTTCTATGCTCCGCGCGCTTGCTTTCAGCGTTTCGCCGTCATCTGAAATGATAATGACGGGTTTCCCGTATTTCAAAAGGCGGGACGCGACGATTCCCGTGACCCCGCTGTGCCATTTTGCACCTTTCAAAACAAGCACCCGCTCCGAAAGGCGTTCCGGTTCTTTCGCAAAAAGCATTTCCGCCTGTTTCAGGATTTCATTTTCTTCTTCGCGGCGAGCGTTGTTCAGCGCGGTCAGCTCGTTGGCTCTCAGCTCGGCGAGCGGCTCGTTTTCGGCAAGCAGAAGTTCCGCCGCCTTGCTTGCATGCGCGAAACGCCCCGCCGCGTTTATACGCGGACAGGCGGTAAACGACAACGCGCCCGCGGTCAGCCGGTCACGGCTGTCATCATCGGAAAGAAACCCGCTCTGCCGCAAAAGCTTATATAAGCCCATATTTTCCGTACAGGGCATAATTTCCAACCCGCGGCGGACAATTACGCGGTTCTCGCCCGTCAGCGGTACAATATCCCCGACTGTCCCCAGTGCTGCCAAGTCCGAAAACTGCTCCAAAACGCTGTCCGTATCGTTTTCAAGTGCCATAATCAGTTTCAATACCACACCGCAGCCGGCAAGCTCTTTGAAAGACGATTTATCGCCGTCACGCTTCGGGTTGATTACGGCATCAGCATCGGGAAGAACGGCAGGCGGGGTGTGGTGGTCGGTGATAATCAACCTCATGCCCGTTTGTTTGATATAAGCAGCTTCTTCAACCGCGCTGATACCGTTATCAACGGTGATGATTACATCCGCGCCTTTTTCCGCCAATAAGTCAATCGCCGCTGTATTAAGCCCGTAACCCTCGTCCCGCGACGGAATATACCAGTCAACCTCACCGCCCTGTGCGGTCAGATACTGAACGAGCATAACGGTTGACGTGACGCCGTCGCAGTCATAATCGCCGAAAACCACGATTTTTTCACCGCCGAGCAGTGCGGATTTAATGATTTCTGCGGCTTTTTCCATGTCGGATATTAAAAAGGGGTCAAAAATGCCGTTATTTATAATCTCATCTTCGGCTAAGCCGAGGAATTCTTTTGCTTTTTCGGGCGTATTAAACCCTCTGGTCGCTAAAACATAAGCCGCCGGACGGCTCAGTCCGGTTTCTTCGCAGACGGCGCGGAGTGCGGAATCGGAAATTTCGGTTTGTTTGATGTTCCAGCGTTTCATAAAGGGGTTAATCCTTTCGTTTGTGAAACTTTTATTTTAATTATACCATATTTTGAGGGAAAAGTAAAGCGCGGACTTTTAAAAGTCCGCGCTTTACCATTTTAAAATGAGGAGTCCAATCAAATCTGGCATTAATTGGTTTAAATTAAAACGGCTTTAATCTTCTATCATAATCCCTTCAGCAATTATTTGGTTTGCTTTCAGTTCCATTAATATATCTTCAAGCGTTTCTACCGTTTTTGAATATTCTAAACTAAGCATTAATTTTTCTGTTCTTCTTGTTGCGCGTGTAATCGCCGCAAATAGTGTTGTATACGCGCTTTTATATCTATCCTCCATAATGCCTCCGAGTTTGTTTTTTATATTATAACATAATATAATTATATTGTCAATACTAATATTTATATTTTTATAATATTATTGTTTTAAATAATAAATGTTAAAATGAATTAGAGGTGGTTTTATGAAAAAAGAATATTCTGAATCTTATAGAAAACTGGGGTTAAATATTGCTTATTATAGGAATGACAAGGGTTTATCACAAGAAATATTAGCAGAATTGATAGATATAAAACAAACAGTGCATATATCAAGAATTGAAAACGGAAAATCCGCGCCGTCGCTTGATGTGATTTTCGGGATTGCAAAAGTGCTTGATGTGCCTGTTTATAAGCTTTTCGAGTTCCGGGAATAACGTAGGGGTGAACATACAAACAGTATTATAACGTCAATCCCCGCTAAAAGCGGGGATTTGTGCTACTTATCACTATAATATTTTTTGATAAAATCATGCGGTTTAATAATTTCGGGATAATCAATATCAACGGATATAAAGTCATTGTCGTTTGTGAGGATAATATCTACATCTTCGTTTAACGCCGAAACCAGTATGGGTAAATCCTTTAAATCCCTTATTTCGGGATAATTTGACGGATTGATTGTTTCGGGCGTATATAAAAGAACGTAAGGTATTTCCTTTAATTTTGCTTCCAATATGTCATATTTTTTAGGGAATTTTAATTTTGTTGTTCGCTTTAATTCGTCCACGATATATGTTGATAAAACAATGGTATGATTCTCTGCGATAATATCTATCAGCCGTGTTAAATACGGTGAAGAAAGAACAATCGCAGATATAAACACATTGGAATCAATCATTATTCGCATATCGTTCCTCCCACATTTGCTCTCTGACCTCGTCAACCAATGTAACAACATCTTGCTCGTCTTTTAATCCGAGCCGCTCGGCTTCACCCGAAAAAGCCTCTCTTAACTGAGCAAAAGCGACTTTTGTGGCGTTTGCGACAAAAACCCGCCCTGCGTCTTCCACGAAAACAATTTTATCACCCTCGCGGACGCCGAGTTTTTTACGAATATCTATAGGAATTGTGACCTGCCCTCTGCTTGTAATCTTAGCGACTTCCATTTATAATTACCTCCAAAATCTTAAATTACTTATAAATCTTACTTTTCTTATTATATATTATTTTTAAAGAAATGTCAACTTCACTTTTTCCGCCTGAACACCGCCGGCATACACAAAAACGTCCCCAGCGCAATCACGCCCGACACAAAAACCGCCGCCCTGAGCGCGATGCTGTCAATATCATTTTCATATGTCTGCACAAGCGCGGGCTGTTCGCTGTTGGCAAGGGGCGGGCTTTGCAGATGCGTTTCGTGCAGGGGTTCGTTGTTCTGCCCGTTTTCATACGGTTCGCCGGATTCCGCATCACTGTCAACGAAGCCTAAAAGATACTGCTCAATTGCCTTTCCGAGTGCCAAGCCCATTGTGTCTAAATAAATAATATTCAACATACGTTCGTATTCGTGCGGGTTACATAAAAACCCCATTTCAAACAGCACGGCAGGACAGCCCGTATACCGCGCCATTGCAAAATTCTGGCGTTTCGGCGGCTGATACTCGTTGCCCGTTTCCGCAGCAATTACGCGGATAAGTTCATCGGCGGCTTTTTCGGTTTCATCAACCGTATAAAACATCAAAGGTCCGATTTCGCTGGTAAAATCAGATGTAACCGGCATAGAATTTGCATGGACGCAAACCGAAATATCCGGCTTCAGCATAAAGTAATCAACACGCTCAACAATCGGTACATGCACGTCCTCATCCCTGACGAAAAGCACGGTAACGCCCAACGCTTCAAGATAATCACGCGCAATTTTAGATACGTAAAGGTTGAAGTCCTTCTCCATAGGTCCGAACTCGTCCGGCGGACCCAGAGCACCGGGGTCTTGCCCCCCGTGTCCGGCGTCAAGCAGAACCACCGCATTTCTAAGCGACGTTACCGCCCGCCTGAATTCAATTTTCATTTCACCGTTTGAAAACTGCACTGTGTAGCCTGCAGGGGCTTCCGTGAAAGTAAATTCATGCACAAGCGTTGTATCTGTGGCTGTTTTTGCGATTTCGGTTATGTAAACCTCATCGGGTTGCTTGTTTTGCGAAATCACCGTTTCATCGTGTCTTGCGTACATGGTCAGCTTTGCTTGGTTATCATCTAATTCAATATCATAAAGCGGGTTATCGCTGACCCTGTAGGTAATACCGAAGGATTTGCTGTCGGAAAAGGTTTCGCCGCCCGACACGGTAATCGGCTGAATCATGTAGTCAAGCTCATACACATTGCTTTTGAACAGCATTGAACCGTCCTCTATAATAAAAAACTCGTCGGTTTCGGCAAGGATTTTAAATGTTGTTCCGTAAGCAAGGGGCGTACCCATATATAAATCGTCATTATAGTCATAAAAGCGGGAAATATGGTTATTTTCGGTAGAACCGTAAATTTCCGTGCCGAAATAGGCGGGCTGAGGAGCATTGTAACCGCCGCCGTTATTTGACAGTTCGCGTGTGATGGTAATTTCTTGCGCGTTTTCGCCGTTTTGGAACACAAACGTGTTCGCGCCGTAATCAAGTTCGGCGTAAGTAGTGAAGAAGCCGTTTACGGTGGTTTGGGTCTGCGCGCCGTTGATGTAAAGCGGCAAATCCGGATTGCACGCACCGAGAATACTCATGCGCGGCGAAGCCGTCACGCGGTCTTTTTCCATAGGGTGCGTAATAATCAGGGCTTCCGGATTTTCGTATGTAAACAACCGTATATCAGACGCCGACAGCGTGATGAAAGCCGGATTGGAAACGAAAACCAAAAACGCCGTAAAAATCATAATTAATTTTTTCATAATTTTATTATAACACAAATTGCTTGTTTCGGCAATATTGCTTTTTATAAAATTTTATGGTATAATTAATACCATAAAAAATCCGGAAAGGAATGTTTGAAAAATAAATTTTTCAAACAGGAATTTGTGCAATGCACAAATTCCGGAGAGGGAAGTAAATAATATGAACATCATGCCCCATACGAAAGAAAATCCGAAAGTGATTACCGCCGCCAAAAACCACGACCCGTCTGTAACCCTGTCCGTCAGCTTAATCCTTAAAAACGAGGAAAAAATGCTTCCCGCCTGCCTTGAAGCAATCAAACCCCTGCTTGACGCCGTACCGTCCGAGCTTGTGATTGTTGACACCGGCTCGTCGGACAAGACCGTAGATATCGTAAAGCAATATACGGATAAAATTTATCACTTTGACTGGATTAACGATTTCAGTGCCGCCCGTAACTTCGGCTTGGAAAAGTGCCGGGGCGCGTGGTTCATGTTCCTTGACGCGGACGACCATTTTACCGACGTGTCCGAATTAATCGAATTTTTCAACAATGAAAGCCTTAACAGAAGCTATAACACCGCTTTTTATATCACCCGCAACTTTACGACGCCGGAACATGATAAGTATTTCAATTTCTGCGCGCACAGAATTGCGCGTATTACCGATAATTTAAAATTTGAAGGTGCGATTCATGAATTTTTTGAAGGCTGGTATCTGCCCGCCTATTACTTTAACAATTCCTATGCCAACCATTACGGCTATGCGTTTGAAACACAGGCGGATTATGAAAGAAAAGCACAGAGGAATCTTATTCTGCTTGAAAAAGAATTAGAAAAAACGCCCGACGACCTCAGAACCATCAACCATTATGTTTCAAGTTACTTAAAGCTTGACGAACACAGGCGTTCTCACATCGAAAGAGCCATGACGCTTGCGGATAATTCCGATAAGCCCGAATTATTTACCGCTTATTTCAACGCTTTTGAAATGTATGATAAAGAAAACAAACCCGAAAAAGCACTTGAAGCCCTTAAAAGAGCCGAAGCAAAGGCAAAGCCCGACGACGCCATTACAGCGGAAATTCATGCCGCTAAGGGGTATATTCAAGAAAAGCTCGGACAATTCGCCGAAGCGGAAGCTGATATAAAGAAATACATGCAGGTTTACCGCAGGAACGAGAACAATGAGCTTGATAAAAGCGCGTTAGGCTTTGTGGTGTCTAACTACCTGTTTCCGGACGCCTTGATTGAAATGCAGAACACGCTGGCGCATTGCATAAGTAAGCAAAACCGTGCAAACGAAGCCTTAGCCGTTTATGAGGAAAGCGATTTTGCCGCAATGAACTCTGTTTTATATAAAAACACCGCGGACGTGATTTTAGAAACAGCCGGAAACGAGTTATTAAGCAGAACAGACGCGGAAGCCGCCCGTAAAAAGCTTATCAGTATTTACGAAAGAATCGCGGAAAACGCCGGTTTTGATAAAACCGTATACTTTGAAAAAGGCATGGAGAAGCTTTATTACGCGGACGGAAGCCTTGCAAAAAGCTTTAAGGTAAACTGCAAAAACGAGAATCTTGTTTTTACAAGGCTGATGTGCGTAATTGCGGACGAAAGCAAAGAAGAATTGGAAGCGTTTTTAAATTCACCGGAAACGCAAATCAGGGAAGGGTGTTCGGCGGCGATTTACCACGCGGTTCAAAATCATGTGGATTTAAGTTCCGCGCTTGCCGGTATTCATTATGAGCTTCTGATTTCTCTGCTTGCCGCAATAACCGGCAACAAACCGGATTTACCCGTGCTTGCGGTTCAGTACAAAGATGATGATTTTTATTTCGCAAGCATTAAAAATTTGTTGTTCGGGGTTAAATTATATGAAGCGGCTGTCAGCTTAGCGGATACGCTGAACGACAGCCAAAAAGCGGATGTGTACACGAATTATGCCAAATACGCCGCGCTTTATGTTGAAAACATCTACAATCCGGATTTGTTAAATGAATCCGATATAGGTGCGCTTCCGGAAACCTACCGTTTCGGCTTTTTCATGGGGCAGGCGCAGAAAGAGCTTGACAAAGGCAACCGAATCGAGTTTGTCCGGTGGCTGAAAAAAGCGTTGATTTCCTGCAATTCCATGCAGGGGATAATTAAATTTTTGTTGGATGAATTTGTGAAGACGTTGTAAAATGATACGGGGCGGCAGAATTGCCGCCCTTAATGTTTATAATGCGTATTTACGAACCACCCCGTCACCGAATTCGCTTTACGAATTCAATGCCACCCCTCCAAGGAGGGGAATGGTTTTCCTTTTAAACGAGTTAAATTCCCCTCCTGCGGAGGGGTGGACGCGAAGCGGACGGGGTGGTTTGTAGGGGCAACGCCCCTACCCATTATATAAATAATTTTGTGACAAAACACCCCCCTCAATTGTGTATATTACAGAACCGGTTTAAAACGAAAAAGAAAGGCAGGCGGTGAATTTGACGCATGAGCAGTTAAACGCGGACGTCGCCGAATACCGCGCCGCTGTGTTCCGTTTGGCGTTCGGTTGCACGGGCAGCCGCTTTGACGCGGACGACATCGCGCAGGAAGTGTTCTTCAAACTTTATAAGTATGAAAAACCTTTCAAAGATGACGAACATAAAAAAGCGTTTATCCTCCGCGTGACCGTAAATTTATGCAAGAACCTGCAAAAATCCGCTTGGTTCAATAAGCGCGCGGATTATGAAAACTATAAGGAAACGTTCAAAAATGCGCCGGATAGCGTATATTACGCGGTCAATGAGCAGGAAAGCGAACTGCGCGAAACCATACTGCAGCTGAACCCGAAGTACCGCGCTGTGATTTACCTGTTCTATTATGAGGGGTATACCGCGGCGGAAACGGCAAAGATTCTGAAAATTTCCGAAAGCAACGTAACCACACGCTTAAACCGCGCAAGAAACCAGCTTAAAACACAATTGATTAATAACAAGGAGGCAGTTTATGAATAAATACACAGAATTAATGAGCGGAATCGAACCCGCTGCAAGCGACGAAGCGTTCGTAAACGATGTTTTAAAAAAAGAAGCTCTCTGCGGAACAGAAAAAAAAGCCAATAAAGCCAAAAGGTACGGAAACCCCGTTATGCGGCAGTTAATGCCCTTAATGCTGGCAATGGTGATTCTTGTCGGCGGAAGCGCGGCGGTAGGGATTATATTGTCAAGGGACAATGACGGCGCGGGCGAAAGATTCACGGAAAATATGCCGGAAGAGGATTCAGCGCAGGACACAAATTACGCATTGAATGAAGAAGACGACAACGATACGTATTTGGGTTCGGCAATTGATTTAATCGGTGAAACGCATTATTATACCGAACCTTTTGTGTGGGTGCGCTCCGGATATCCGGATAAAGTTTATACAGATTACGCTCATACCGTGCTTGATGTGTTCCCTGATATTGAGTTTATTTATACACCGCAGAAAGTCACCGTAACAGAATACAAAAACAATCAATTTTATGCCGAAAAAACCTTTGCCACGGATATGATTACCCATGTCGGTTTTGCGGATATAGCGGGCGACGGTTATCCTGAGCTTTGTTTCATGTATGTTTCGGAATTTGACGGCGTCAAAGAAACCCATATCATTGTTTATGACCTGAGAGAAGATAAAACCTACAGATGGGGCGGCGTTGTAACCGGCGATGATTATTTGATTATGGGTACAACGGTCGGCACAAGGGGCGATAATTTCTTAGCGGGTACACAGGATAAAGTAAAAATGATGGTTTGGTTGTGTTCGCCGACAGGGGAAATTTATTACGACTCCGATAAATATTTAACCAACTGCGAGCTTGTTGTGATTGGTGATGAGTTATATTTAGAACCGGTTGCAGATATAACGCAAGAACCCGTTGATATTACAAGTCTGCCCGAAGCACCTAAATTTGAACTGCCTATAGACAAGAATGTCGGCGTAGTTACCGAATGGACGGAATGGGACGGCGGCTTCCGCGGACACTCGGGCATAGATATAAGCGCGCCGGCAGGTACGCCGATAATGGCGGCGGCGGACGGTACGGTTATTTTAGCGGATTGGGCGAGCGGCTACGGACGTGCAGTAATCATAGAGCATGAGAACGGCTACAAAACGCTTTACGGACACTGCGAATCCTTCGCTGACGGTATAGCAGAGGGGCAAAAAGTGGAGCGCGGCGAAACAATCGCGTATGTAGGTTCTACAGGCCGGGCAGACGGACCTCATGTGCATTTAGAATTCAGACATGGGGGACAAATCCTCAATCCTACCGACTTTATGGATTTCAGCACAATAGCGATTGCGATTCCCGACCGGAACGAAGCAGTAAACAGCAGTGAATGGGAAGATGTGCCGTCGGCGCAGGTGGTGAATAATTTAAGTCAAATAGCGAGTATAGAATCTTCGCTTAATGCGTGGGTAGATAATATCAGCGTTTTATATAAAACAAACAGCACAAAAATTACGCTTTCCGTTTCCGGAAGCGGAGAATATGAGCTTACATTCAACCTTGTGGTTGATGGGGAAAATGGGGATGAAGCGATTCAAGAGTTTACGCTTTCTTCTGTAAACGGAATTAATTCCGGAACATTTACAAACCTGACGAGCGCGAAAAATTACAAGATTAGGTTGTCATCGGGAGAACGCAGCGACAGCGATTTAAAAATTACGATAACC
The DNA here is from genome assembly GCA_009782265.1 of Oscillospiraceae bacterium. GTDB lineage: Bacteria > Bacillota > Clostridia > Oscillospirales > Ruminococcaceae > Ruminiclostridium_E. Next base: position 12,930 of record WRJM01000008.1, read on the forward strand.
CAGTAAATTTAATAAAACCGCCAAAAAACATGTAGGGGCGACCCTTGTACTTAGCAAAACTAAGTACCGGTCGCCCGAAACGAAATAAAACAACAGATTTTTATACTACGTTCGGGACGCCACACGGGGCGTCCCCTACATTTTTGCATTGACGAAACAAAGATTTTATGTTATGATAAAACCATGAAAAAATCCGATTTTTATTACGAATTGCCTGAACAATTAATCGCGCAAACCCCCATAGAACCCCGCGATGCTTCCCGCCTGTTGAAAATTGACAGGGGGTGCGCCCCCTGCGAGTATTTCAGCAACGCTTTAACGCACAGCAATTTTTATAGCTTGGCAGATTTCCTGAATAAAGGCGATTTGCTGATTTTAAATGATTCCAAAGTATTTCCGGCGCGGCTTCTCGGCGTTAAGGAAAACACAGGCGTTCCCGTTGAATTTCTGCTTCTCGAGCAAAAAGAAAAGGATATTTGGGAAACCATGGTTCACCCCGGGCGCAGACTTAAAAAAGGCAGTATTGTTTGTTTCGGGGAAGAGCTGAAAGCGGAAGTTTTGGGTTCAGTTAATGACGGCAACAGGCTTGTCCGATTTGAATCTGAAGGTGATTTTTACGCGCTTTTAGACAGAATCGGCAATACCCCCCTGCCGCCGTATATCACGGAAAAACTTGAAGATAAGACCCGTTACAACACGATTTATTCGCGCTACGACGTTCGCGGCGGCGAACGTTTGGGTTCTGCCGCCGCGCCGACCGCAGGGCTGCATTTTACAGAGCGCGTTTTTGAAAGCCTTGCGGGAAAAGGTATAGAAACAGCGTATATAACGCTTCATGTGGGGCTTGGGACGTTCCGCCCCGTGAAAGCCGAAATAATTACAGAGCACAAAATGCACCGCGAACGGTACGTTCTGCCGGAAGAAACAGCGCGGAAAATAGCCGAATGTAAGGCGCAAGGCGGCAGGGTTATTCCCGTGGGGACGACCGCTTGCAGAACTTTAGAAGCTTCGGGCGGCAAGACGGGAAGCGGAAGCACTGATATTTTTATTTATCCGGGTTATAAGTTTAAATTAACCGACGGTCTGCTGACAAATTTTCATCTGCCGGAAAGCACGCTGATAATGCTCGTGAGCGCGTTTTTGGGCAGAGAAAAAACTCTGAATGTTTATGAAGCGGCAATCAGGGAGAAGTACCGCTTTTTCAGCTTCGGGGATTGTATGCTGATTATATAGTTGACAAATCCGCCGGTTTATGCTATAATTTATTGACACGTTCTAAGCCGCTGTGTCGGAATGGCAGACGAGGTAGACTCAAAATCTATTGTGGGCAACCACGTGTGGGTTCAAGTCCCACCAGCGGCAGCGCCGAGCCGGCGCGAGCAGTATCTCAGCAATTTTCAAGGTTTCCGAAACATTTTACAAAAGTGCTGTTCGGATTTAACTGCTTCAAGTTCAGACGCTCCCCGCTTTTTAAAAAAGTTGCGGGGATTTTTTATTATATAATCGTTTTCTGTTGACTTCTATCGTTTTTAATGGTAAAATATAATTTATACGAATACCGATTATAAAAGCTCTTAAAAATCTGGATAAAAAGCTTGCATTTATGGTTTTTGTACGGATTTCTCAGAAAGCTTTTAATGAGGGATTCGTATTAAGCATAGGTTTAAATTAAATTTAATCAGGAGGAAATATTGATTATGGAACCACAAAATCCGATGAACCCCCAAGAACCGCAGAACCCTTACAATCAACAGCCTCAGCAAGTTCAGCAAGACCCGCCCCCCGCGCAGAACCCGTACGGTCAGCAAGCACCGCAGTATACATATAATCCCGTAATGCCCGAACCTAAGAAGAAAGTCAACCCCGCCGGTATTATTGCCGGTGTGCTTGTGGTGGTTTTGGTTTTAGTGTTCGCGGTGTTCTCGAACATGTCGAGCCCGAAGGAGTTTTCTAAAGCGGGGTTGACCATCACGCTGACCGATAAGTTCGATGTACCCAAGGAACGCTATCCGGATTTTGATGTCGTTTATGAATCAAGAACCTCCATGATGGCTGCTATTAAAGAAGATTTCGGTACTTTAGAGTACGTAGGAATTCCCAGCGATATATCATTGAGAGAATACGCGGAAATGGTAATGGATGCCAACAGAAAAAGCGGCTCTGTCAAAGAAAAAGACGGATTGGTTTATTTTGAGTATACCGACTCCAATCAAGGACAAAGGTTTTCGTATTTCGCAACCGTTTTCCGCGGGAAAGACGCTTACTGGCTTGTTCAGTTCTTCTGCGAAGAAAAGAATTATGACAAATTGCAGAAAGATTTCATCAAATGGGCGCAGTCCGTTGAAGTTTAATTTTATGCAGGGGACGATGGGAATCGTCCCGCAAATAGGGCGGAAATGGATTCCGCCCCTGCATAAATCATAATCATTTAAGAAAGGAACACGGATTATGGACATAGATACCATAAAACAAAAGGCAAAAACCTTCACTGTTTCGCGGGCAAATTTATTAATCGTTGTTGTAATGACTGCGGTAAACATTGTTTTAGTTGCGGTTGAGGCAGACTTTTCTTTCTTGTTTTCCGCGTCTATGCCTTTGGTGATTTACGGGTTTTTTATCGGGCTTGACTTTGCCGTTGCCGGTATGCTTTTAGCGCTTGTTGCGGTAGGCTTATACGCTCTTTTCTGGGCTCTCGCGAAAAATATGCGCGGGTTCATTGTCGCCGCTTTAATTCTTTTCAGTATTGATACATTGGTGTTTGTGTATCTGCTTATCCGGTTGACCGCGTTTGAAGCGTCTTTTATCATCAACATTGCTTTCCACGGCTGGATTTTGTTCTACCTGATTAACGGCACAGCTGCGTGGGCGGCTTTGCGGAACGTCCGTCCCGATGTCATGCAGCAGGTTTTTGCTGAAATCGCTGCGGAAAAAGGAAACAAGAAAAAACCTGCCAATCAACAGTTTCAGCAACAACCGTGGCAGAATAATCTGCCGCAGAATCAACAGCACCAGCAATGGCAGCAGCAGCAAATGCAGCAAATGAATCAGCAACAAATACAGCAACAGCAACAATGGCAAAACCAGCAGCAAACGCAACAACAGCTTCAACAACAGCAATTTCCTCAACAAACACCGCCGCCGCAATTCCCGCCTAATCAATAGAATATTTCGTAAATAACATTTCGTAGGGGCGCACAGTGTGCGCCCGCAATTTTCACAGGAATATAATTTCAAACGGGCGAGCATGCGCACTGCGCCGTTGCGCCCCTACAGTACATTAAAACGAGGTTAAATATGAAATTAAAATTATCGGCTTTATTTTCGGATAACATGGTGCTTCAGAGAAACGCGGAAATTAATATAACCGGCTCTGCCGAAGCAGGCGAAGCTGTAGAAATAAACTTCTCCGGCAAAGCATTTTCGGCAAAAGCCGGCAGTGACGGCGGATTTTCCTGCCCAATCGGCAGTTATGCCGAAAACTGCGAACCGCAGGAACTGAAAATTATCTGTAAAAACGAAGAAGTTGTGATTAAAAATATACTTATCGGCGATGTTTGGCTTTGCTCCGGTCAGTCGAACATGGAGCTTTGGATAGGTCGTGTCGCGCATTATTACCCCGAAGAAATGAACGTAACCAACCCCCTTATCAGACATTTTAAAATCCCGCAAACCTATAATTTTACCGCGCCCCAAACCGAAATAGGTTTACAGGAAGGAATGGGCGTTTGGGAAACCTATTCCCCCGAAACCGCGCCGGATATCACAGCGGTTGGGTACTTTTTTGCGAAAAAGCTTGCGGAACGCTATCATATTCCAATCGGCATTTTTGCCGGTGCAGTGGGCGGAACGCCGATTACGGCATGGATGAACCGCGATATGCTCAAAGACTTTCCGGAAATCCTTGCCGAAGCCGCTCAATGCGCCGCTCCCGATTTCCCGCAGTTCATGGAAAAAACCGCAAAAGAGCATGAAATCTATACGCAGGATTATCACAAACGGCTCGGTGAAAGCGATTTGGGCTTTAAATATAATTACAAAAACGCGGATTTTGATGATTCCGACTGGGAAGAAGTGCATATCTGTAAACCGGTTAAACAAACGGCAACCGGCGTCTACTGGTACCGCAAAACCGTTGACATTCCTGCGGACATGCGGGGAAAACAGGCTTGTATTTTCCTTGGTACAGCCGTTGACATGGACGAGGTTTTTATTAATTGCGCCGGAATGTCCGATGCGGAAAAAATCGGCGTGACCTATTACCGCTATCCCCCGCGCATGTATAGCTTTACCGTTCCCGATGAAAGTAAAATGACTGTTATAATCAGGCTTTTGGTTTTCGGGAACAACGGCGGTTTTACAGCGGGGAAGAATTATTTTATTTCAACCGGAAACAAATTCATAGATATGGGCGGAAACTGGAAGCGCAAATGCGGTACAGAATTCGAGAACCCGAAGCCGCAAACCTTTTTCAGTTATAAACCGACCGGGCTTTTCAACGGTATGATTTCACCGCTGACGAAAACAGCAATCAAAGGCGTAATATGGTATCAGGGTGAATCCGATACCGGGAGTTATAAAGATTACGGCGAAAAGATGAAAACGCTCATCAACGGTTGGCGTGCATGTTGGAAACAGGAATTTCTCCCGTTCTTGATGACGCAGATTGCTTATTATGACGATGCCGGAAACTGCGGCAAAGACCACATTGAAAACTGCGATAAACTCCGCGACGAGCAGAAGAAAGCACTTGCCTTGCCGCTTACGGGGCTTGCCGCCGCGCATGATTTAGGCGAAAATAATGACCTGCACCCCCAAAATAAACGGGATGCAGGCGAAAGGTTGGCAAGGATTGCTATGCGGGTTGCTTACGGGGATAATTTGCCGCACGGCGGGGAGTTGCCGCACGGCGGGGAGTTACCGCCGAATTTATTTGAAATGTGTAATTGCTAAAAATTTTTATAAATAATATTGTAGGGGCGCACATTGTGCGTCCGCAAAAATTCGGGCGAACAATGTTCGCCCCTACGTTTGTATCATAAATTCTTCAAGACACAGCCCCGATTCATACACTTCCTTTGCTCTTTTAACGCCGATAAAGCGGAAATGCCACGGTTCGTAAATAATACCTGTAACAGGCGTTTTATCATCGGGATAACGCAGTATGAAGCCGTATTTCCAAGAATTACCGACAAGCCAGTTAAACTCAGCGGTTTTATCAAAGTCATTGGTCAAACTCGTATGGTGCATATACCAATCCTCGCTCAAAATATCAAGAGCAAGCCCCGCGTTATGCTCGCTTGTCCCCGGGAGCGCGATTTCCTGCTTGGTTAAATTATACGCCTGTTCCTTTGTGTGTCCTTTATCTATAAATTCCTGCATTAAAGCGTCAAAGTTCTGCTGTTGAAGCAATTCTGTCCGGTAACCGGATATAACCATCAGGTTTATACCGGCTTTTTTTGCGTCCTCCAGCATTTGAATCGCATAATCGGCGCAGCGGCTGTCTGCCCTGTATTGTTTATAAACATAGCGCAGATTCGGATTATAACCGGCGGGGAGCGGATTTGCTTCATTGATTAAATAAAACGCCCACGCATTGTCATATGTTGAAACACTGTCGCCGAACCCCGGAAGCGCAAACCCCGGAGCGGTGGTATGCGGGGGTGTGGTGGTCGTTGGGATCGGCGGAGTAGTCGTTGTGGTTACGGTCGGCGGCGGGGTTGTTTCGGCAGTGGGCACAGGGGCGTTGGTTTGGTTTTCCGGCGTTGTTACAGGCGGTGTTGTTGCCGGCGGTGTGGTTATAGGTGGCGTTGTCGCGGGTGCGTTCAGCCGCACACCGTCCGGATTAGCTGTTTTGCCGGTTTTTTTGCTGTCAGTGCCGAGATTCCATTGCAGACTTTGGAACGCTCCGCTGCTGCTCGTGAAAAAAGCAAACAGTGAACCGAAAAATAATACAAAAATCGCAAAAAGCGCGACAAGAAACCGCCGTTCCATTCAAATCCCTCATAAATCCGTAATTTTTCTGTTTTTATTATATAGCAAAATGAAACGCATGTCAAGTAGGGGCGGAGCTTCTGCCCCCTCAAAAGGCGTTGCGGTAGTTGACAAATTTTTAAATTTGTGGTACATTTAATAATGGATAATTATAAAATAGTTTATGGGAGCTTCCAAAAACCCCTTATATAGAACAAAGAAAGAGAGAAATTAAAAAATGAAAAAAATTAATGCAGGCATTATCGGCGCGACGGGTATGGTCGGTCAGCGGTTCGCGCTTTTGCTTGAAAATCACCCGTGGTTTGAGGTAACTGCGCTTGCGGCGTCGCCGCGTTCGGCGGGCAGAGCCTACGGCGAGGTGGTTAAAGACCGCTGGATGATGGAACGCCCTGTTCCGGAAAGCATGAAAGATATGATAATCCTTGACGCTTCAGATATAGAAGCGGTTGTTTCAACGGTTGATTTTGTCTTTTGCGCAGTGGATATGAAAAAAGAGGAAATATCAGCACTTGAGGAAGCATACGCGAAAGCGGAATGTCCGGTTATTTCCAATAACTCAGCGAACCGTATGGTGTCGGACGTACCGATGATTATCCCCGAAGTAAACCCTGAGCATGCGGAAATTATACAATCGCAAAGGGCAAGGCTCGGTACAAAAAGGGGATTCATCGCCGTCAAGTCCAACTGCTCCATTCAAAGCTACGTTCCCGCCCTGCACCCGCTGATGAAGTACGGGTTAAAGGACGTACTTGTCTGCACGTATCAGGCGGTTTCCGGTGCGGGCAAAACGCTGGAAAAATGGAAGGAAATGCAGGACAATGTAATTCCTTTTATCGGCGGCGAGGAAGAGAAATCCGAGAAAGAACCCTTGAAGGTTTGGGGCAAAATAGACAAGGGAAGGATTCTTAACGCAAGCGCGCCGAATATTACAAGCCAGTGCATCCGCGTTCCCGTGTCCGACGGGCATTTGGCGGCGGTTTTCGTAAGATTCGGCGGAAACAAGCCTTCAAAAGAGCAGATTATAGACGAATGGAGCAATTTTAAAAGCATACCGCAGGAATTAAAGCTTCCGAGCGCGCCGCAAACGCCGCTTAAATACTTTACAGAAGATAATTTTCCGCAGACAAAGCTGCACCGCGGTCTTGAAAACGGCATGGGCTTTTCAATGGGGCGGCTTCGTGAAGACGAGCAGTATGACTATAAGTTTATCGGGCTTTCGCACAATACGCTGAGAGGCGCGGCGGGCGGCGCATTGCTGACGGCGGAATTGCTGAAAGCTAAAGGATATTTTGACTGATTAAAGGAGAAACACCTATGCCAAACCCAATCTACACCGGCTCGGGGGTTGCAATCATCACCCCCATGAACGCCGACGGAAGTATAAATTACCCGCTTTTTGAAACCTTAATCGAACGCCAAATCAAAGGCGGAACAAACGCCTTAATTGTCTGCGGTACAACAGGAGAGGCAAGCACCATGACCGACGAAGAGCATATTGAGGTCATTCGCTTCGCCGCGGAAAAAACCGCGAAAAGAATACCCGTAATTGCGGGAACGGGCAGTAACGACACGGCATATTCAACAGAATTATCGATTGAAGCCGAAAAAGCCGGCGCGGACGCGCTTCTGTTAGTTTCGCCTTATTACAATAAAACCTCTCAGAAAGGGCTTGTGAAGCATTTCGGCGCGGTTGCCGACAGGGTGAAAATCCCGATTATGCTGTACAACATACCGTCAAGAACCAATGTAAACATAGAGCTTAACACGTTTAAAGAGCTTGCCGAACACCCGAATATCAAAGCTGTGAAAGAATCAGGGCAGAATGTGGCTTATTTTTCCGAGCTGATTAACGAAAGCGGTTTGGATATTTACAGCGGCGATGATTTTATGAATGTTTCGGTAATGGCTCTCGGTGCAAAAGGCACAATTTCGGTTATGGCAAACGTAATACCCGAAATAACGAGCAGAATCATTGCGCTTTGCCTTGAGGATAAGTTTACAGAAGCGGGGCGAAACCAGCAAAAGTATGCAAGATTCATGGGAACAAAGGGCTTATTTATTGATGTGAACCCAATCCCCGTTAAAGCGGCAATGAAGCTAATCGGCATAGACGCGGGAAGCTGCCGTCTGCATCTTTGCGACATGGAAGAAGCAAAAATTGAGAAACTGCGCGCTGAAATGGTCAAAGTTGGCTTGCTTTAGGTTCAAAAATGTAGGGGCGCACATTGTGCGCTCGTTAAGAAGAAGGAAAACCAAAAAAATGACAAACATAGCATTATCCGGCGCGTGCGGCAGAATGGGCAGAGTTATAGCCGGCTTAACTGAGGAATATCCCGACTGCCGTATATCGGCGGGAATTGACGTTTCGGGCGAGAAATACGCGGACTTTGACATCGTCCGCAAATTCTTTGATTTGGAAGAAAACCCTAATGTCGTATTGGATTTTTCAAACCCGTCCGCGCTCCCCGATATGCTTAATTTCTGCAAAATGCGCGGCGTGCCGCTTGTGATTGCCACCACAGGCTATAATCCTGACGAAACCGCTAAAATCAAAGCCGCTTCCGAGCAGATTCCGGTATTCTTTACAGGGAATATGTCGCTCGGGATTAATCTGCTTGCCGATTTAGGCAGGCGGGCGGCGAAGGTTTTGGGTTCGCGCTTCGACGTTGAAATTATAGAAAAGCACCATAACAAAAAGCTTGACGCGCCGTCCGGCACTGCGATTATGCTTGCCGACGCAGTTAATGAAGAACATGATAACAAGCTTAAATACACCTACGACCGCCACAGCGTCCGGAAGCCCCGCGAAAAGGACGAGCTGGGGATTCACTCCGTACGCGGCGGAACGATTGTAGGCGAGCATGAAATTCTTTTTGCGGGACACCATGAAACGATTTCCTTGAGCCATTCCGCACTGTCAAGAGAAGTTTTCGCCGCGGGCGCAATTAATGCCGCAATTTTCTTAGCAGGGCAGAAAAAAGGATTGTATGACATGGGGGATTTATTAAAGAACATTTAAAATGGAGGGGTCTATTATGAAAGATTATAAATATTTTTGGCGAGTTTATTGGTTAATAAGAATTATAGCAAGCATTTTTTTAGGTATTGTTATAGGAGGGGGTACGTTATTTATAACGACGTTTATACTTGACAATCTCGAAATTGAATATAGTATAGCACGGATTATTTTATCTCAATTTTTATTATTCGCCTTAATAACTTTTTTTATTTCTACGTGCATTGAGGGAAAAGAAGAAAAGCAGATATTATTAAGAATACGTCAAGACTCTTGTAAACATAAATATGATGACGGGGATTGCAAATGCAAACTCTGCGGCAGAGCTGATTATGAAAACGGCGAATGGGACGGTTGTAAATGTTTACGTTGCGGAAAAGAACACCATGATTTCTTAAAGGATTATAAATTTAGTCACGAAAAAAACAAAGAAATATATGGATATAAATGGAATGAGCATTATCTTAGAACTTGTATGCGTTGTCGTGCCATAGAGGTTTCATATTCAATAACATCTTACAGCGGCGGTGATTATGACAGGGATTGTACTTGCGGTGCTCATTGTGAATGTAATAGTCGAACAACAGCTGGAACAAGCGATGAAGCATCAACAACAGAATATAAAAAAATATATTACCCCCAAAAGATAAACGAATAAAAATTCGCATAAGAATAAAACATTAAAAGAAAGGTAAAACAAACTATGTCAACTCAAATCACCGTAAACCAAAGCATTTCGATTGTGAACTTCAACAACGTTCCCAGCGATTACCAGAATACTTTCATTTGCGAAGTGTTTGAAAAAGCGGCGGACGCGGCAATCAACATCGATATGATTTCGCAAGCACCGGCAACGTCCGACAATATCAGCTTCGGCTTTACCTTCCCGGACGACGATATACCCAAACTTCTTTCTATCATCAGCCAAATTTCCACCAGTAAAGACCGCACCCCCATGATAAGCGTGGGGAATGTCAAAATCACCGTAAAATCCACGGATATGATTACAGGTACGGGCTTTGCCTCAAAGGTTATGGCGGCTTTTCGCGAATTAGACTGTCTGCCGCTTTTGGTTACAACCGGCATTGATGAAATAGGGCTTCTCGTCCGCGAAAGCGAAGCAACCGATTTGGAAAGTAAATTAAAAGAAGCGTTTCGTTAAATGAGAGATATGACAAAGGGCAGAATCCTGCCCATCATTATGCGGTTCTGCGTGCCGATTCTGCTCGGAACAATTATCCAGCAGTTTTATAATATGGCGGACACCACGATTGTCGGACGTTACATAGGTGCGGAAGAACCCTTGGCGGCTGTCGGCACAACCGGCTCATTGAATTTTTTAGTGCTCGGGTTTGTAATCGGCATTTGTGCGGGCGTCTGCATACCTATTTCCCGTAAGTTCGGCGCGGGCGACATTAAAGAAATGCGCCGCTACGCGGCAAATACCTTTTATCTTTGCGGTTTCTTCGCCGTTTTGCTGACCGCGCTTACCATTCCTCTGACCCGTCAGCTTTTAAATCTTATCGATGTTCCGGAGCAAATAATAAACCTTTCCCATTCCTATATTATAATCATTTTCGCGGGTATCCCCGCGACTATGGCGTGTAATCTTCTTGCCTCGCTTCTGCGCGCACTCGGCGACAGTAAAGCCCCATTGTATTTCCTTGCTATAGGCTCGGTTATAAACATAGGTATGGACTTGCTTTTTATTGTCGTTTTTAACATGGGCGTTAAAGGTGCGGGTTGGGCTACCGTCATGTCACAGGTTATAGCCGCGCTGCTTTGCTTCTTTTATATAAAACGCAATTATCCCATTCTGCGCTTTACCAAAGAAGAATTGCGGTTTTCTTTCCCGCATATAAAAAAGCTGCTTGCGGCAGGATTGCCTATGGGTTTGCAATTTTCAATCACCGCAATCGGCGCGCTTATCCTGACAAAAGCCATAAACGGCTTGGGGGAGGTTTTAATCATTTCCTCCGTTACGACAGGAAACCGCATTTCTATGCTTTTCTTTCAGCCTATGGAAGCCTTAGGGCTGACCATGGCGACTTTCTGCGGGCAGAACTTAGGCGCGAAAGCACTCGGCAGAATCAAAAAGGGCGTACGCATTTCCATGAGCATACAAATAATATACTGCCTTGCGGCGGGCGCGGTTTTATGGTTCTTCGGAAAGAATATTGCCGCTGTTTTTATCGGCGGAGAAGTACCGCAAATTCTCGAAAACGTACAGTTTCAGCTCCGCGTTCTCGGCGCGACCTATGTGACGCTCGGGGTCTTGTTCATCATGCGCAACACCCTGCAAGGCTTAGGGTACAGCTTCATGGCTATGTCCGCAGGGGTATGCGAGCTTTTAGCGCGTGTGTTTGTGGCGTTTGTGCTTGTGGAACGCTTCGGGTTCTACGGCGTGTGCTTTTCCGGCGGACTGTCATGGCTTCTTGCCGACATCGTGCTGATTCCCGCTTATTTCATTATAATGAAAAAACTCAAAAAAAGAATTTCCAATTCCGCCGTAGGGGACGACGCCCACGGCGTCCCGCTATAAACAATTTACAAAAATATTTCGCGTTGGATAATATTTTTAATAAATTTTACCATAAATTTTTAATATTTATTTGACAATCCGGAAAAATTATGCTATAATGGAAGTAGGTTTGTTTATAAAAGTTGTTGATTATGCTTTATGTGCGGCGGAGGGTTTTGCATGGAGAAAATCAATTTATCCCCTCACACGGCTGTTTCTGCCGATTTACATACAAAACGCAGACACGATAAAGAGGAAGAAAAGAGAAGAGAACGCCTTTGGCTTCTTTTGATTCTGCTCCTGCTGTTCGGGTTTGGTATTGTTGTGTTTGTTTTGAAACCGTGGCAGAACCAAAGCGTTACCGCATATGCCGGAAACGGCGGAAATCCGGATTCCGAGCAAAGTGCGGGGATTCTCCTGAACGGAGAAGATTCTGATAACACAAACGATTCCGATAATAACAATTCGCCGACGTCAAACCTGACGCCGGCTGAAGGTACGTCCGGCGGAAATTCCGGCTATGATTACAGTGTTCCGCCGAATAACGCTTTGTCCAAAACCGGCGCGCCCCCTAATCTGTCAAAAGTGCCGCCGTCCGCTTCTTCGCATAACGCGGATATGACCGTACCGCCCCAACTGCCGCCGGTTGTAACGCCGCCTTCTACTACGCCGCCGCGCAATGCGGCAGTCGCCCCGCCGGTGACGGTTTCATCTGTAAAAACCAAGCCTGCTGAAACAACTTCCGCCCCTGTTTCAACCGCACCGACCGGAACATCACCGAATCCGGCTTCTTCTGCGACAACCGCAACCACAAGGAATATCTCGTTTACGTCAAGAACGGTTTCGCGTTCGACCACGACAACCGCAACGACAAAAGCGTCCGTAATCCCGACAACCACAACTACTGCTTATTATTACTGGGGCGGCGGAGGAGGCGGGTATGTACCGCCCGTCAGCCCGTCCGTTACACCTCCCGCGTCCACACCCGCGACAACCCCCGCTCCTCCCGTTCAATCCCCGCAGAGTCCGCTTATCCTGCGCGAAGACGGAAACCCTATTGACGAAACCGTTTCGCACGAATACGGAAGCACGCTGTGGATTAATACCGATGTAACAGGCGGAAGCGACACAGGCGGCGCAATCACTTACGCAAGCAGTAATGAAGCTGTAGCAACAGTGGGTACTGACGGCGCGGTTGTTTTTAACAGCGCGGGAACGGCTGTGATTACCGCAACAAAAGCGGGAAACGCCGCCTATTACAGCGTGACGTCCAACGATTTAACCGTAATCGTCACCGAGCGCGACGTGAATACAAGGCTGACCGTTACTCCGCCCGCGTTTTTGGTTTATAACGGCTTGCCGCATATAATTACAGTTGAGGATGACCCTTGGCTGAACAGCGCGGACGACCTTGAAATTACCTACCGCAGAATCGAAGACGCCGCCGGAAACGCCATAATACCGGTAAACGGCGATAATATCAACGCGGGAACAATCGAATATACGATTACCGCAAAAACCGGCGGGAATTATGCCGGCACGATTACAGACACGTTTGTTATTACACAAAAAGACATTGACGACGGCGATGTTTCTGTATCGGTCAGCGGAACATTTACGTTTAATAACACCCCGCACGCACCTGTACCGGCGGTAAGCGTTTCCGCACCCATGCAAATTACTGAAACGCAGGATTATACAATCAGCTACGGCAACAATACTAATGCAAGCAATACGGCTTCCAATCTCAGTTCCGCAAGCGTAACATTAAACGCAGCAGCAGACGGAAACTATTTCGGAAGCATAAGCATACCGTTCACGATTCAACAGGCTGTTGTTTTCGGAACACCCGCCGCAATTCATGTAACTTATCCTGCTCACCCCGCTTCCTTCGCGCTTTCCGATATTAGCTTACCGACGGAATACAGCTGGTCAACACCGGCAACCGCTGTGAACACCGGCGACGGGCAGACTTTCGCGGCAATACGCACGCCGGTTGACGACAATTACGCCGTAACCGCCGGAACGATAACCGTGAACGTGGCGAAGGGAACAAGACCGTTCCCTGCCGCAGGACCGCTGACAACCACCTTTACGCCGGCTTTAAAGCTCAGCGATGTACCGCTCCCCGCAAATTACGAATGGGCAGCCCCGAGCACGCCGCTGTCCGTTGCAAATGACGGTGACGCTTTTCCGGCAGTTTATACCGACCCGAGCGGAAATTACCTGCCCGCAAGCGGAACGGTCGTTGTGAATATTAATCAGGCAACCGGTACGTTCCCCGCGCACAGCGTTATCAACGAAACCTATACGCCGACCCTGAAGCTCAGCGATTTGCCGCTTTCCGGCGACTATGCGTGGGTTGACGCACCGGCGACTTCTCTCAACGCGGGCAACGGACAAAGTTTTAATGTGATATACACCCACCCGAGCGGGAATTACGCGCCCGAAACAGGCACGGTCACTGTCAATATCGCTAAAGCCGACCAAACGCCGCTCCCTATCAGTAACATGACGAAAACCTACGGCGACGACGTCTTTCCGCTGATTAATCCCGCGCTGTTAGACCCGAGCATGGGCGGCGCGCTGACGCATGTCGTTAATCCCACCGAAATCATCAGCTTCAATAACACAACGGGCGAAGTTACGATTAACCACGCGGGAACGGAAGTGCTTACCGTTACAAGAGCCGGAAACGCCAATTACAACGATGTAAGCGAAACTATTTCAATCCTTGTGGAAAAGCGGGATATAAACGAAGCGTATTTTGAATTTGACGATTTGGTTTATAACGGCTTGGCGCGTACACCTGTTCCTGTTGTGCATACCGATGAAGTTACGCACAGTACGGGACTACGCGAGCTTCTTGACAATGACGACTGGAAAATCACTTCTTACAGCAATAATACAAACGCCGGAACGGCAAGCGTTACAATTACCGCTGAAGATGACGGGAATTATTACGGAACGAAAACCGTTAATTTCACAATTAATAAAGCACCGCTGACGGTTACGGCGGTGAGCGAAAGCGTTTTAACCGGAGAAACGCCGCTGTATGAATACGAAATCACAGGCTTTGTAAACGGAGAAAACGCAAGCGTAATAAGCGGAGCGGCGTCAATCACAAGCCCGTATGTCCCCGGCACATCTCCTGCAGGGAACTATGTGATTACAGCCGCTGTAGGTTCTTTATCCGCCGCGAACTACCATTTTGTTACTTTTGCGGACGGTGAGCTTTCCGTCGGGATAACGCCGCAAACGATAACCCTCAGAACCTCTGACAATAAAACGGTTCCGAGCGGCTCTGCTTCTTACATTTTCGGCACAACCGAAACGGTTTCGGCTGTGGCGGAGGGCGGCGGAGCGGGAGCAACAGGTGCAGTAACTTACGCAAGCAGTGACAGCACGGTGGTGTCAGTGAATTCTTCAACCGGCGAGCTGACCTTCAATAAAGCCGGAACGGCAACTATAACCGCCACCAAGGCGGGCTGTGTAAACTTCGCAGTCGCAACCGCAAGCGTTTCAATCTCTGTTACACAAAAATCCGTTTCGGACGCTTCCGTAAACATCGTTGTCGCACCTATTCCTTATACCGGTCACACGCACAGCATAACCGACGCGGCGGTCGTCACGGACAGCGTTACGAGCGCAACGCTTACGGAGGGCGTTGATTATGTGATTGAACACGTCTATTCCGAAATCAAGAACGCGGGCGACTATACGCTTACAATCAAAGGAATCGGCAATTACAGCGGAACTGTAAACACCACACTTACCGTCAATAAAGCCGTTCTGTACGTTAAAGCGGACAATGAAACCATAGCTTTCGGCGAAGCCGAACCCGCATATACCCAGTTAATCCAAGGTTATCTCGGAACGGACGGCATAAGCGATGTTTCCGGCGCGGCAACTTTCTCTGCGGGTTATACCGCGGGCGTAAGCGGAGCGGGAACATATGACATAACCCCGAACCTGTCGGGCATGTCGGCGGCGAATTATACTTTTGCGGCTGATATACCCAAAGGCGTACTGACCGTTGAAGCAAAACCGCTTACCGGCGGAAACGCCGCAGATGTAACCGTAGTAAGCAGTCATGTTTACAGCGGCTTAACGCAGACGCCGGCTGTCGTCGTCAAGGACGGAAGCACAACCTTAACCGAAGGCACTGATTATGACATTGCTTACAGCGGTGACCAAAAATCCGCCGGAATCCAAAACTTCACTATTACTTATAAGGGCAATTACAGCGGTTCACAGGCGGACAGCTTCACGATTGCCAAAAAGACGCTGAACATCACAGCGGACGATAAAACCGTAATTTACGGCAACAGCGCGCCCGCGTTCACCGGTACGGTTAATACAAGCGATTTTGTAAGCGGAGAGAGCGTAGGCAATCTTAGCGGTTCGCTCAGCTACTCCTGCGATTATACGCCCGGAAACAACGCCGGAAGCACCCATGATATAACCCCGGGCGGATATACATCAAGCAATTATGACATTGTCTACCACAAAGGTACTTTAACGGTTGAGCAGAAGGATATAAGCGGCGCGGTAATTACGCCGGTTCTTCCGAAGCCTGTTTATGACGGTACGCCGAAAACAACCGATTTCACCGTAGAGGACGGCGGGCACTTGCTTGTAAAAGACACAGATTATACGCTTGCCGGTTTTTCAAACAATACAAGCGCGGGGACAGGCGCGGTCATCACCATCAACGGAACAGGCAACTACAAAGGCACAGCTTCCGGAAACTTTGAAATTACAGCAAGCGGCGCGTCTCTCGTGAATCCTACCGCAAGCAGTATCGTATACGGCAACCCGCTTTCAAGCGCGGCTCTTTCGGGCGGCGCGGGTTCGGGCGGCGGTTCGTGGGCGTGGGTGAGCGGCTCTTCAACCTATCCGACTGTCACAAACAGCGGTTATTCCGCAGTTTATACCCCGTCGGCTTCCGCGCTTGCGAACTACGACTGGACGGGTGTCGCAGGCTGGAACGGCGGCACGCAAACCGTCACAAGAACCATTCCCGTTACGGTGACACCTGCGCCTTTAACCATTACGGCGGATGATAAAACCACAGAATACGGTACAGCTGCACTGCCGGCTTATACCTACTCTGCCGCTACATTCCGGCTTTCTGATACAACCGCAGTGCTCAGCGGGGGAACTGTCGCCTGTTCATACAGCTTCGGCAACGGCGCGGGAACATATAACATCATCGCGTCCGGCTTCACCGCTGACAATTACAGTATAAGCTACGTGATGGGAACGCTGACGGTTACAAAGCGCAACATCAGCAACGCAAGCATAGCGGCAATCCCTAATAAAACCTATACGGGAAGCCCGATTACATTAACAACCGCCGAATTGAACACTTATATTACGGATATAGTTTCAGCTACGGACTTAATTCAAACCCCGCGTGACTTCACGGTTTCTTACAGCAATAACACGAACGCGGGAACAGCAACGGTTACAATTACGCCGACGGGAACAGGAAATTATACCGGTACGGCAAGAACCTTTACCTTCACGATTGATAAAGCAAACCCGCCCGGCGGTTCTTACACCGTTCCGGCAGGGCTTACCGCAGTATACGGCAATACTTTGGCAAGCGTTACGCTTCCGGCGGGCTGGAATTGGGACGATACAACGCCGGGGCTTCGCGTAGGCGGCGCGGGAACACGTTCTCATTCGGCGACATTTACGCCGGTAGATTCTGCCAATTATAACACCGTTACGCAAACCCTCAGCATTACGGTCAGCCCGAAACCGCTGACGATTACCGGTGTTACGGCAACCGACCGCCCTTATGACGGTACGGTGAATGTTATGCTCACGAGCGGCACTTTACAAGTAGTGGAAACTGCCGATATAGGGCAGGTCTGGTATATCGGCGGCGGTACAGTAGCAAACGCAGACGCCGCAGACGGCAAAGCGGTAACGACAAGCCTTACTTTAACCGGACCGCAAGCGTCAAACTATACATTGACTCAGCCCGCCGGTATAACGGTGAATATCACCAAGAAGAACCTTACTTTAAGCGTAACGGATATATCCGGAAAAACCTTTACGCCGCTTCCCGGCACAAACAGCGGAAATGATTACGGTACAAACAACGGCTTTAACCGAATGACGGGGATTACTATAAGTCTGTCAGCCTTTGTTACGGGCGAAACCGCGGCAAGCACAGGCGCGGCAGTTACGGTGTCAAGCGGCTTTACCCTTACGGGCGGCACAAACGGCGTAGGCGCGGGGCAGACATTAACCTTAGATAATACGGTTCAGTTCCCGAGCGTTAATAACACGGTTACATTCACTGTTACCGCAGGAAATTACACAGGCACGGCTTCATTCGGTAATGTTACGGTTTATGACGGGCAGTCGTCGGGCGGATATAACGCCGCACGCGCAATCCCGATTGTTGCGGCAAACGCTGTTCTGTTCAATACGTTTGCCACGACGGAAAATGTCGGCGGTACGCAAAGCTATGACCGCAATTACAAGCTGATTGACAATATCACCTTAGCGGGAAGCAATAACTGGAAACCGATTCAAAAATTCCAAGGCACATTTGACGGACAGGGATATACATTCAGCAACATGTCTATTACTATGGGTACAGCATACGACGCGGGTATGTTCGGTTCTATATGGGGCGGCGGCGTGGTGCGCAATCTCGGTTTGATTAATATCAACGTTACGGGAACGGGCGACAACTACGGCGGAATTGCGGGTTATCACGCAGGATTAATCGCAAACTGCTATGTTACGGGAACGATAAGCGGCAGAAACAATGTCGGCGGTATTACGGGAGATATAACAACAAGCGGCACAATCAGAAACTGCGTATCCCTTTTAACCGAAGTCAACGGTTCAGGTACGGGCAGTACAGGGGTTATGCGCGTGGTTGGTAAAGACGGCGGTATACTCAATGAAAACTACGCTTTCGGCGGAACGAAAATCAACGGCGTTGTTGTTCCGGATAGCCACGCAGAAGCCGTTCATAACAGACGGCACGGCGAAACATTAAGCGAAAGCAATTTAGACACCACACCGGGCGTAAACGACAACCTGAAAGTATTTGAGCCTGACGATACCTCCGACCCCATCAAGCCGGACAACAGACCTGATATAGAGGACTATATCCCGAAAGCGGCGCAAACCCCTTCCGTTACATGGCCTTCAGGCTTAACAGCGGTTTACGGACAGCAGCTCAGCGTCATTTCGCTTTCGAGCGGCTCGGCAAATGTGGGCGCGACGCCGGTACCGGGTACTTTCGAGTGGGTTCACCCGACGAATTTTGTCGGCAGTGTAGGCACACAGACCCACCAAATGAGGTTCAGACCGACCGACAGCGTTAGTTATAACATCGTTACGGCGGAAGTTACGATTACCGTAACCAAAGCAAACCCTGTTGTTACATGGCCGACAGGGCTTACCGCAAGCACAGGGCAGATACTCAGCAACATTTCGCTCCCCGGCAACGGCACAAGCACGCCGGCGGGTACTTTCAGCTTTACAACGCCGTCCGCTTCCGTCGGCGCAATCGGAGCAAATACGCACAGCATGACCTTTACCCCGACGGATAATCATAACTATAATACCTTAACTTCAACCGTAACCGTAACGGTTTCAGCCGCTCCCGTTATCGGCGAAGACGACCCGTATGAAACTGTCGAGGGCGACGGCTCGGAATACGCTCCGTTCATGGTCAGAAACAGATACGAGCTTGAAATCATGGGCAAGGGCAATGCGGGTACGGCTGCACCTTATAACACGTGGACGACATTCCAGCATTATAAATTAATTAAAGATATTTACTTGGAAGAGCCGTGGACGCCGATTGCGGGATTTGCGGGCGAATTTGACGGCAACGGTTATACTATATATGATATGGAGATTGACACAACCGCGACAGGCGAAGTGGGTATGTTCAGTACGCT
>WRJM01000009.1 GCA_009782265.1 Oscillospiraceae bacterium
TTTGATGCTCGGGATGGAAAGCGTGAAATTCTGCACTTAGTCTTCTTCACAGCTGAGACATCCGTCACATCACAGAATAGCTATTCTAAGGCCCAGCCCTCTGTTATCATACATCTCGTCACAATTCTATCCACTTCGAGTTCATCTTTAAGGTTGTGGCTGTCAAGATTTTTCGTCATGGTTGGAAACAACTTACCATATCTTGGCGGGGAATTCTCCTAGTATAATGACAATCTGTGTAGCTTCACTGCCTACAAAATCACAAGCCAAGTTGCCTTCCAACACAGGGACCCTAAACTCCAGTACCTTCATCGTCTGTCCTAACCGCGCCACGTACCAAACCATCTTCTTTCCCCTGATTTTTTCACCTTAATTGCACAAGTTAAAAGTGATGTATAGTTGTGTAAATTAAATTTTTAATTGTTTTGTCATGAATTTACGTGTACAACTGTGAGCAGGAAGATTCCGTCACCAGGAAGTGGAATACAGCAATAAGGATTGTACTGACAAAACACATCTACTGGAAAAAAGGAAGCAAAGAAACTAGAAAATATTCAGACAAAAATATTATAGTCGTGGGGTGAATGGGGGGAGGGGGGCGCAGCATCATAAAACATAGTGGAGTAAATTTGGGTATCAGTGTCGAGGGGGGGAAGTGACGTAAAATATCATGAATGGCAACGGATAATACAGAGTTATTCCGGAAATATAAACAAACCCGCGATGTGGAAATCAGAAACGAAATCGTGCTGATTTACATGCAAATCGTAAAGTACGTAGCTATGTCGCTCAGGAACATCTACGCCAAATACGGGGATTATGACGATGTAGTAAACGAGGGCGTGATTGCTTTAATCGGAGCGGTTGAAAGCTTTGATTTGGAACGCGGCGTAAAATTTGAAACCTACGCGAACATTAAAATAAAAGGTGCGATTATCGACTACGTCAGAAAGCAGGACTGGATTCCCCGGCAGGTCAGGCGGTTCGGCAGAGAACTTGATGATACCTACAATATCCTTTATTCCGAATTGGGGCGTTCACCCACGAACAACGAAATCGCTAAACGCATGAACCTTACGAAAGAGAAATTCGCCAAGAATATGGCAGACGCGGCGGGAACAATGACCCTTTCGTTTGAAGAGCTTTTATATGAAGATAACTTCAGCGGCATGGCAAGTGAAAAAGGAATCGGCGGGGAAGCCGACCGCGGCATTTATGAAAAAGAACTGCGTGAAATGATTGCACAGGCGATTGAAACATTGAACCCGAAAGAAAAGCAGGTTATTTCACTGCATTATTATGAAAAGTTAAAATTTTTAGAAATTGCGAAAGTTATCGGCGTAACCGAATCAAGAGTATGCCAAATCCATTCAAAATCAATGCTGATTTTGAAACGCAGGTTAGAAGATTATATTAAAATGTGAGGAGTAAATATGTTAAGAGGATTTTACAACGCGGCGCAGGCGATGATTGTTCAGCAAAGAGAGCTGAATTCAATTTCCAATAATATCGTCAACATCAATACGCCCGGATACCGCAAAGACCAAATTGAAACCAACACCTTCATGGAGGAGTTGATTTTGGTGCGCGGGCGAACACGGCTGAGCGGTACTTTCAGACAGCAGTATGTTGAGAATAACAAGGTGGATTTGGAGCAGTCAAATTTTGAATTTACCGGAAGCAAATTTGATATGGCGATTTGGGGCAATGTATACTTCAATATCCGCACCATGAGCGAACAGCCCAATGTGTATCAAACCAGAAACGGGCAGTTTGAGCTTGACAGCGAGGGATTCCTGCGGCTTGGCAAAGCCGGGCGCGTTCAGGGGCAGAACGGTGATATTTACATAGGGCATGACGACTTTATCGTAACGCCCGACGGCGTAATCGAAAACAATGACGGAATCATTGACACTCTGCTTTTGACTTATATCCCGCCCGAATCCGACGTGCGTAAAATCAATGATACACTGTTCAGCTATTTGGGCGAACCAATGGAAATACCGGCGGGCGAACGCTTTGAAGTTTTGCAGGGCGCGTTTGAAAAATCCAATGTTGATTTGAACAAAGAAACCGCACGGCTGATAGAAGTCCAGCGGCATTATGAATCAAACAGTAAAATACTGCAATATATAGACATGATGAACGGAAAGTCCGTATCTATCGCTAAAGCGGGCGTTTAATACTTAAAAAACGAAAGGAATTTTTATGAACATTTCTTTTTACACCGGTTCTTCGGGCATGATTGCTCAGCAGGAAGGGCTGAACATTTACGCAAACAATATCGCCAATATTAACACGGTAGGCTTTAAGGCAATGCGCCCGTCCTTCGCGGAATGTCTTTATGTGAGATACCGCGACACGGAGGCAACAACCGACTGGGAAACCGGACACGGACAGTATGTTATGAAAACCGACCTCATGTGGGAGGAAGGTTCATTCATCATGTCCGACCAGCCTTTGGACTTTGCGCTCCCGAATGACGGCTTTTTTATGGTGGTTGACCGTTACGGCGATACATACCTGACCCGTGACGGCGCGTTTTCGATTACGTTTAATGAGGACGCGGGTGTTTGGCAGCTTGTGAGCGCGGCAGGTGAATATGTGCTTGATTACGACGGTAGCCGTATTGAAGTTCCGTTTGAAGTTATTATTGATGAAGACGGCAATGAAACCGTAACCACCATGATTAATTATCGGGCGCTTGAAGATATGATTGGCGTGTTTACTGTACCGAACAACTGGGGTCTTGACAATGTAGACAAGAACCGCTTCGCGGTGACGGGACGTTCCGGTGAAGCCGCTGCGGCGCGGGATTATGATAAGGTCAGAATGGCACTCGAAATGTCTACGACCGATTTAGCCGGCGACATGGTCAGGATTATTGAAACCCAAAGAGCCTATCAATTGTCGGCAAAAGTAGTCCAGACATCAGATGAATTTATGAGAATCGCTAATAATCTCAGAGGATAGAAATTATTGTAGGGGACGGCGTCCCCGACGTCCCGAATAAAAAACCATAATTTAACCTGAAAGGAAACCTGACGATGATTCAAAAATTTGAAGACCTGAACGATGTTCATATTGACGTATTGATGGAAATCGGAAATATCGGCTCCGGTAACGCTTCTACAGCGTTATCCAGCATGATAGGCAAGGAAATTAAAATTAAAATGCCTGCGGTTCAGATTTTAGATTTTCAGCAGGCAATCGAACACAGCGGGAATCCGGAGGAAATCAGAGCGGCTGTATTGATTCGGCTTAAAGGTGAAATAGAGGGAATGATTCTGCTTTTGGTTGAGAAGAAATTAGCGGAAGTTATTTTGGATATTTTCTTTCAGAAGAAGGATATTGACTTATTAAGCTTAGACGAAGGCGACGTTTCCGCCTTATCTGAAATAGGCAACATTATGGGAAGCTCCTATGTCAGCGCGATTTCCACCTTGGCAGGGCTGAACGTGGGCGTTGAAGCGCCGTCGTTCACGGCGGATATGCTCGGCGCGATTATGAGCGTACCGGTAATCGAATTCGGCGAAGTCGGTGATAAGCTTCTCTGCATTGATAAGTCAATCGAAATCGACGGTCACAGCATTAAAAGCAATATGCTCCTGATTCCTACGGTTGATTCGCTTTCGGTATTATTTACGAGGTTAGGGATATTATGAAGCCTAACTTAAACGTTGGTATTTCGGACTGGAAGGTAAACAAGGGCGAAGGGCTGATTGTTACATACGCGCTTGGTTCTTGTGTCGGTATTTGTCTTTACGACAAAACTGTCAAAATCGGAGGGCTGTCGCACATTATGCTGCCGGACAGCAAAGGTGTCGCGGCTTCCGCCGCTGTAAACCGCATGAAGTTTGCAGACACTGCAATCCCTGATATGCTGCATAAATTAATTCAAATGGGTGCGGTGAAAAGCCGTATGACTGCGAAAATCGCGGGCGGAGCTTTGATGTTTGCGACTTCGAGCGAGAAGTTCAATATCGGTGAGCGCAATGTCGCGGCGGTCAAAGAAACGCTTAAAACTTTAGGCATACCGATAATTGCGCAAGATACGGGCTTGAACTTCGGGCGCACGGTTTTTTTCAATACCGAGGACGGAAAGGCTGAGGTAAAATCCACATCGCAAGGGGTTAAAATTTTATAAATGAAGCTTCTGACCTTAATCGAAAACACCGCCGCCAGCGATAAGCTTTACACTGAGCACGGGCTTTCGTTTTACATAGAGCACGGCGGAAAATCATTTTTATTTGATACGGGCGCGTCCGACCTTTTCGCTAAAAATGCGTCAAGAATGTTGGTAGACCTCAGAACCCTGCACGCGGCGGCGATTTCGCACAATCATTCCGACCATATCGGCGGCGTTGACGCGCTTTTGGATTATTGCCCGAATATTAAAATTTTTGCAAAAAAAGATGTATTGAACGGCTTTTACAAAAAAGCCGGTGTTTTTCATGTGCCGATTGGGCAAGGGAAAGACTTTTTTGAAAAAAGAGCGGAGAATTTCGTGCTTTTTAATCAATTTCAGCAAATGGCGGACGGAATTTTTCTGCTGTCTAATGAAGTTTTTGAACCCGCCTTTACCGATAAAACCCTGCTGACCAAAAAGAACGGCAAGGTTGTTGCGGACGATTATACGCATGAGATTTTTATGGTTGTGTTCCCGACCGGCGACATTGAGGACGGTTATGTGGTTATATCAAGTTGTTCTCACTCCGGCATTGTGAATATACTCAATACAGCGCGGCAGACATGGGAGAACGCGCCTGTTTTGGGGTTGGTTGCGGGGATTCATCTGACGGCGAATTCCGGTAAAAAGTTAATTTGCTCCGCTGAAGAAATCGAAAAACAGGCGGACTTAATCAAGGAAATGGACATCGGACCGATTTATGTTTGTCACTGCGCGGGGCAAAAAGGCTACGAACGCTTGAAAATTCACCTCGGCGACCAGATTCAATATCTGAGAGCAGGGGAGGAATTGGAGTTTTAGTTTTTATAAAATTTAAAGGAACATAAAAAATGAACGAAAATATTAAATCCGAAATCCGCGCTTTGCGCGAAAACAGTGCAATTGCTTATATTGCTTCGGTAAATGAAGACGGTTATCCGCAAACGAAAGCAATGATGGTTCTTGAGCACGAGAGCATGAAGGTGCATTATTTTTCCACCAATACAAGCTCCAAGCGTGTTTCGCAGTTTCGGAAAAACCCGAAAGCGTCGGTTTATTACTGCGATAACGAGCAGTTTAAAGGCGCGCTGTTCACCGGTACGATTGAAGTCTGCACTGATTATGAAACCAGAGCGTTGCTGTGGGACGACGCTTCCTTGAAATATTATCCCAAAGGGATTAATGATGAGGATTACAGTGTTTTTAAATTCACTGCCGAAACGGTTAATTATTATCACGGACTGAAAAACACAACACTTTCAATAGATGAAATTTAACGGCGATAAAACTTTATGCCCGACCCTACTAAAAACGCCGTTAAAACGGCGTTTTATTCGCTTATTAACGTTTTGTTAAAAATTACACTTGAAAATTTAACAAAAATGTAGTATAATAAGGAAATGAATATCATTTTAAATTTAATCAGCATGAAAGGATACCGGAAATGAAACCACCAATTACAAAATCCGAACTGAAAAAACAGCTTTACGGCATACTCGAATTCGATATGCGCGTTACCCCGGAAAAAGCAACACTGGAACAGATTTATAAAGCGCTTTCTGTTATCGTGGTGAATCATCTGAAAGAAAAACGCAGTAAGTTTTTCAACGACACAAATTCTTCGGGCGCAAAGCAGGTTTATTACATATCAATGGAATTCCTCATGGGCTGTTCGCTTAAAACCAACCTGTTCAACATAGGGATGGACGAAACAGCGGAAGGTATCCTGAAAGATGAATTTAATATTAATATAGACCGGGTCTTTGAAATGGAACCTGACGCCGGGCTTGGAAACGGGGGCTTGGGCAGATTGGCGGCATGTTATATGGACGCCTTGGCGACCTGCGAATATCCCGCGACCGGTTATTCCTTGCTGTATGAATACGGTATATTCAAGCAGAAGCTTGACGAAGGCTGGCAGGTTGAACTGCCGGACGAATGGCTTAATAAAGGCGGCGATGTTTGGCTCAATCAGGTAAAAGACCAGATGATTGAGGTGCATTTCGACGGCGAAATCAACGAATATTGGGAAGATGATTATCACCATGTCGCGCATGTGAATTACCAGAGCGTTCACGCTGTTCCGTATGATATGTATGTTTCCGGTTACAACAGCATGGGCGTGTCAAAGCTGCGTTTATGGAGAGCGCAGGCGATGTCTTTCAATATGGGCGAATTTAACAAGGGCAACTATGACCTTGCGCTCGGCGCAAATAATATAGCCAACGCAATCACAAAAGTGCTGTACCCGAATGATAATCAGCTTGAGGGGAAGGCTCTGCGTCTGCGCCAGCAATACTTCATGTGCGCGGCTTCTATCGGCGACATTGTCATGCGGCATATGAATATTTACGGAACGCTTGACAACCTGCACGAAAAAGCGGCAATCCACATCAACGACACCCACCCCACTCTTGCGATTCCGGAGCTGATGAGAATATTGCTTGACGACTGCGGGTACAGCTGGGCGAAAGCGTGGCATATAATACAGAATACATTTGCTTACACCAACCACACCGTTATGGCGGAAGCACTTGAAACATGGGATAAGGATTTAGTGCAGCGGATTTTACCGCGTATTTATACAATTATCTGTGAAATTAACAGACGTTACTGCGACGGACTGATGAACCGCCTCGGCGACCAAGCGAAGGTTGAGCGGCTTTCCATTATCAGCCATAATAAAGTAAAAATGGCAAGCCTTTGCATTGACGGCTCACATTCGGTCAACGGCGTTTCCAAGCTTCATTCCGAAATCATCAAGGAATCGGTTTTCAAAGACCAGTATGAAGATAAACCGATTGAATTTAAAAACGTCACCAACGGCATTGCGTACCGCCGCTGGCTCTTGCAGTCGAACAAGGGATTAACCGACTTGATTTCAAGCTTAATCGGCGAAGGGTTCAAGAAGAACGGGCAGGAGCTTACCAAACTGCGCGTGTTTGAAAACGACAAGAAAGTATTAACCGAGCTTGCAAAAATCAAGCATAAAAACAAGGTGAACTTTTCAAACTGGGTCAGTAAACATTTTGATATTCAAATGGACCCGAACAGCATTTTTGATGTTCAGGCAAAGCGTCTGCACGAATATAAACGTCAGCAGATGAATGTGCTGAACATCATTGCGGATTATAACAAGCTTCTTGAAAATCCGGACATGGACTTCACGCCGAAAACATACATTTTCGCCGCGAAAGCCGCCCCCGGCTATTACATAGCAAAGCAAATCATTAAGCTGATTTGGTCCTTGGGTGAAGAATTGAAAAAGAACCCGAAAATCAATGAGAAGCTGAATGTGGTATTCCTTGAGGATTACAGCGTGACCTTGTCTGAGCATATGATGCCGGCAAGCGAAGTCAGCGAACAGATTTCCCTTGCGGGAACGGAAGCTTCCGGCACGGGAAATATGAAGTTTATGCTGAACGGCGCGGTAACGCTCGGGACATACGACGGCGCGAACGTGGAAATCAACGACCTTGTGGGCGATGAAAACATGTTCCTGTTCGGCATGAGCACACCGGAGGTGAACATTATGAAAGCCAACGGCTATACCTCTGAGGGATATTACACGCATAATCAGGTCATTAACGCGGCAGTCAACCGCATATACAACGGCGTGAACGGCGTAAAATTCGATGAAGTAGGCGATATGCTGAAATTCACCGACCGGTATATGTGTCTTGCCGATTTCGACAGCTACCGCGCCGTTCAAGGCAAGGTCAGCGAAGCTTACCGCGATACACTGCTTTGGAATAAAATGTCGCTCGTGAATATCGCGGAAGCAGGATTCTTCTCAGCGGACAGAGCGGTGACGGAATATGCGACGACGATTTGGAATTTGATATAAGCATGTAGGGCGAACAGTGTTCGCCCGCATAAAATAAAATTATTAATGAAATTTACGGGCGAACAATGTTCACCCCTACGGATTAAATTTTAATCAGAGGAGCAAAACCCTATGTCCACAAACCCTCCCGTTATGCCTATTTATGACTCCTTTAAAAAAGAATACAAAACCCCGTTCGGCGCGGCGAAAAGGCTGACCGGCTGTGTGTTCACCCTGCGCTTTCCGACGTATATGCAGGTAGAACGCCCCACGCTCGTCATGTTCAGACCGGGTTATAAAGAAAAGCACATGAATCTTGAATATTACTCGAATGAGGACGGCGTGTACAACCTTTATACCTGCACCTATACGCCGCAGGATTTAGGGCTTCATTATTACTATTTTTCTGTCACCATGGGCGGGAACAGAAGCTTTATTAAACGAACGGGCGCAAGCGAGGGTTCGCTCGGCGGGACAGAGCTTTTTCAGCTTACCGTATATGACGAGAACGTAAAAACGATGGACTGGCTTAAAGGCGGCATTATGTACCAAATCTTCCCCGACCGCTTTTCAAAGCACGTAAGCGAGGAAGAAAGCGTGCCTTTAGCAGGCAGAACCTTTCATACCGACTGGAGCAAAACGCCTGACTGGAAGCCGGACGCAAAAGGCGTAGTAACGAATTCCGATTACTTCGGGGGAAATCTGAAAGGCATAGAAGAACGCCTTGATTACCTTTATTCTTTAGGTGTTACTTGCATATATTTAAACCCGATTTTTGAATCCCATGAAAACCACCGTTATAATACCGCGAATTATGAACGTATTGACCCGACGCTCGGAACGGAAGCTGATTTTGTGAGCCTGTGCGAAAAAGCGAAAAGACTCGGGATTGGCATTATTTTAGACGGCGTGTTCAGCCATACGGGCGCGGACAGCGTTTATTTCAACAAATACGGGCGTTACGGCAGTAATACCGGCGCATACCGTGACCCGGAAAGCCCGTACCGCAAATGGTATAATTTTACGCATTACCCCAACGTGTATGAATCATGGTGGGGCTTTGAGTCGTTGCCGAACGTCAACGAGAACGACCCCAACTACACCGAATTCATCTGCGGGGAGAACGGCGTGCTTCAAAAATGGCTGAAGCTCGGTGCTTCGGGCTGGCGGCTTGATGTAGTTGACGAACTGCCCGACGAGTTTATTGACGCGCTGAATAAGGCGGTCAAAGGCGTTGACAGTGATAAAGTAATTTACGGCGAAGTGTGGGAAGATGCAACCACTAAAGAAAGCTACGGCGTCCGCAGACGCTATCTCATCGGCGGTCAGCTTGACAGCGTGATGAATTATCCCTTTAAGGAAGCAATTTTGCGTTATATCAGGTATTCGGACTGCGCGCAGTTCCGCGACGGTGTGATGACGATTTTAGAGCGTTATCCGAAACCGTCAGTTGATATATTAATGAATTTCCTTTCCACTCACGATATAGAACGGGCACTAACCCGCCTTGCCGGTGCGGAAATTGAAACCAACGGCAGAGAATGGCAGGCAAAAACGTCATTATCCGACGCTGAGTATATCTACGGCATTTCGCTGATGAAATGCGCTATGGTGCTTCAATTTTTCCTGCCGGGAATCCCTTGCGTTTATTACGGGGACGAAGCCGGCGCGGAGGGGTACAAAGACCCCTTTAACCGCCGCACATATCCGTGGGGCAGAGAGAATACGGATTTACTGAAATTCACGCGGGAATTGGCGGCAATCAGGAAGGGTTGTCAGGCTTTTGCTGAGGGTGAAATGGAGTTTTTAGAAGTAACAGAAGAAACCTGTGTATTTTTGCGTAAGGACTACAATAAGCAGGAAGCGGCGGCGGTTTTCCTGAACAAATCCAAAAGACCGCGCAGGTTTTCGCTTAAAACCGTAATCGGCGAAGACTGGAAAGAACGGGACGTTGAGCTTGTACGCGCCTTTATGGAAGAGGAGCGGAATATAAACGTTGCGCCGTATGATTACGCGGTTGTGAAATATGCGATAAATAGGGGCGAAAAAGCAATGCACCCGTTGAATCACCAGAAGGTAAGCGAAGAAATTTTGATTTATGAATCGTGATTTATGCGTTCCGAAACGATTATATTAACACCAATCACGGAACGGATAAATCCGTTCCCTACCATAATAAATAAAAAAGGAGGCAAAAATGAGTTTTAACAAGACAAAAATCATCTGTACATTAGGTCCCGCAACCGCCGGCGACGACGTATTGCGGGAGCTGATGAAAAACGGCATGAATGTTGCAAGACAGAATTTTTCGCACGGCGACCACGAAACCCATACGGAAATTTTTAATCAGGTGAAAAGACTGCGCGAAGAATTGAATTTACCGATTGCTTCCCTGCTTGACACGAAAGGACCGGAAGTCAGGGTTAAGAAATTCAAAGAGGGTAAAGTCACTTTAGTTGACAAGAAAACGTTCGTTTTAACCACCATGGAATGTGAGGGAACAGACGAGCGGGTTTCCATTACATACCCGAATCTGCCCAACGACATCGGCATAGGCGCGACGATTCTTTTAGACGACGGCATGATTGAACTTAAAGTGGTTGACATTCTCCCGTGCGATGAGGATGCGGTTTATTACGATATTGTAACAACGGTAATATGCGGCGGGGTGCTGTCAAACAACAAATCCTGCAACTTCCCCGGTATGAAATTATCGCTTCCTTATATGTCGGAACGCGATAAAGCGGATATAATTTTCGGCGGGAAGCTTGGCTTTGATTTTATCGCTGCGTCGTTCGTAAGATGCGATGAAGACGTGCTCGAAGTGCGTAAGGTTCTTGAAGAAAACGGGTGCGGAGAAGTCCGGATTATCGCCAAAATCGAGAATCAAGAGGGCGTTGACAACATTGACGACATTATCCGCGTTTCTGACGGAATTATGGTGGCACGCGGAGATATGGGCGTTGAAATCGCCTTTGAGGAACTGCCTCAGCTTCAGAAAATGATAATTAAAAAAGCTTACCTTGCGGGTAAGCCGGTCATAACCGCAACGCAAATGCTTGAATCCATGATTAAAAATCCCCGCCCGACCCGCGCCGAAACCACGGACGTGGCAAACGCGATTTACGACGGCACAAGCGCGATTATGCTTTCGGGCGAAACGGCGGCAGGCTCGCACCCGCTTGAAGCGGTCAGAACTATGGTGAAAATAGCCGAAAATACGGAAGGCAACATTCATTATTCCAAACGCTTCAAAGAGCGCGACTTTGATAAAGGGCTCAATGTAACCAATGCCATTGCGCACGCAACGGTGACAACCTCTGTAGATTTACAGGCAAAAGCAATCCTGACCGTTACTTACGGCGGAAACGCTGCAAGATTGCTGTCGAAATTCCGTCCTGATAAACCTATATTAAGCTGTACGCCGAATGAAAAAACATGGCGGCAATTGGGACTGAGCTGGGGTGTTGTGCCGATATTGACGCAGGAGGAAAGCGATACCGAAGAGCTTCTGCACCACGCGGTAGACCGCGCAGTTGAGGAAGGTTATCTTGAAAACGGCGACCTTGTGGTGATTACGGCGGGCGTACCGCTCGGCGTTTCCGGCACGACGAACATGATGAAGGTGCAGACCGTGGGTGATGTGCTGATTTCGGGAACGGGTATAACAGAAAACAAGGCAACCGCTCCGCTTTGCGTGGCGTTCACGGACGATTACGCTTTGAAAAATTTTACAAACGGCGATATACTTGTCATTCCGAAAACCGACAATAATTTAATGCGGATTTTGAAATCGGCAAGCGGAATTATCGTTGAAGAAGGCGGCACGGAATGTCACGCGGCGATTGTCGGGCTGTCGTTAGATATACCGGTTTTGGTGGGCGCAGATAACGCGACGAAGATTTTGAAAAGCGGTGTAACGGTAACGCTTGACGCGAAAATGGGGATTGTGAATAATTAACCGGCGCCGACGTACCGTCGGTCGTAATGTCGAAAAAAACGCCTTTCTCAAGGCGTTTTTTCTTTATATTCATTATTTTTCTGCCGTGTTAAGCCGGTTCAACGCCCGTTTCAATTTAAATTGCGCTACCGCAATTTCATTATCGCTCAAGGAAGGCTGGTTCAGCTTTTCTTCGGCTTTTGCTTTCGCTTTTTCGGCGCGCTCAACATCAATTTCATCGCCCCATTCACAGCTTTGCGCAATGATGGTGGTTTTGTCATTGCCTACTTTAACGATTCCCGACGACACCGCCGCGTTGCGGAAGTTTCCGTCGAGCATAACCCGAACTTTCCCTGTTCCGAGAGCCGCAACGTAATTTTCATGCCGCGCAAGAATACCCTTGTCGCCCACGGTTGTACGCACAATGACGTTTTCGGTTTCGCCGCTGAAAAAAATCTTATCGGGCGTGATAATTTCAAGTTTAAAAAGGGTCATAAGGTTATCCCTCCGTGTTTATAATCGGAAATTTTATGAATCTTCCGGTTCGGGAACATCGGCAGAGTCAATTTCTTCCTGTAATTCGGATTCTGCTTCGGAATCATCACTGTTATCCGATTCCGGCGGTGTTTCCTCATCGGAAGTTTCGGAAACTTCAGCTTCAGATTCTTCAAGCGGCGTAAAACTGCCGTCCTCACCGCCAAGGTATCTGCTGACTAAAAATAAATCTTCCCTGTCCTCTTCGCCGCCCAAGTTATAATAAATTAAAGAATCTCTCGTTACCAAAAAGAAATAAATGTTTTCTTCCCATAAGGATTCATTAAGATAAATTACCAATCCGGTAATTAAGCTTCTTTCCGCCGTTACTGCGGTTACTAATTCTTCATCGGTGCTGTAAAACAATTCTTCCGGCAATTCAAAAACCTTCGCTAAATAAAAAATTGCTAATTCGGGTGTGGTTAAAGCGGTCGGTTTTGTCTGCCAATCAGGCGTTTCTTTCTTTCCGAATAAACCGCATGACGTTAAAAATATGTTTACTGTGATGAACATTATTAATGTCAGAATTATTATACTTTTTTTCTTCATTTCAGACATTAAACCTCGCCTATATAACATTCTGTAATGCTCGAAACCGTAATCAGCCCGTTTTGACTGTGTTTTGCAAGAACATCTTTTAATCCTGCGATAAAAGGCTCGTAAACCTCATCGCGTTTACGCGGCGCGCCGGAAAAGGATAAATGTGCACCGATAAACCTTTCTTCGTTGTGGGTAAAGGCGTTGTCGAAACTTTTGAATTCGTAAACGCCGCTTTTGAAAAAGTCGGAAAATATTACGTGTGTGAAGATTTTATAATGCGATGTGCCGGAATCGGCGCGTAAACCTAATTTAGCGTTAAGCTCGTCAATGTCGGGCGGAAACCTGTTTGAGTGTATAGATATTCAATTAATTCTGTACTGTAGGACGGACGGTATTTGGCGTAATTTTCGGCTACGCCTGTAAACCTATCTGTGTTGTCGGTGTTACAAACGCTGTCAGGCACTATTTATTACCCGCTTTGGATTTTTCAACTACTTCATCAATGCCGCCCATAAACAGGAACGCGGATTCCGGTAGGTCGTCATGCTTGCCTTCAATGATTTCCTTGAAGCCGCGAATTGTTTCTTTCAGCGGCACATATTTGCCCTCCATACCCGTGAACTGTTCCGCAACCGAGAACGGCTGGGACAGGAAACGCTGGATTTTACGCGCTCTGGCAACGATTAATTTATCATGGTCGTCAAGCTCATCCATGCCGAGGATTGCAATAATATCCTGAAGCTCGTTGTAACGCTGTAATATACCCTGAACCGCTCTGGCTACATCATAATGCTCCTGTCCGACAATGTCGGGCGAGAGAATACGCGAGGTACTGTCAAGCGGGTCAACGGCAGGATAAATGCCCATTGCCGAAATTTCACGCGAAAGAACGGTCGTCGCGTCAAGGTGGGCGAAAGTCGTCGCGGGAGCAGGGTCGGTCAGGTCGTCCGCAGGGACGTAAACGGCTTGAACAGAAGTAATCGAACCTTTATTGGTAGAGGTAATTCTCTCCTGTAACGCGCCCATTTCCGTCGCAAGCGTCGGCTGATAACCAACCGCGCTCGGCATACGTCCGAGAAGCGCGGAAACCTCCGAGCCGGCTTGTGTAAATCTAAAGATATTGTCAATGAATAAAAGCACGTCCTGACCCTCTTTGTCGCGGAAATACTCCGCCATGGTCAGTCCGGAAAGCGCGACTCTCATACGCGCACCGGGCGGCTCGTTCATCTGCCCGTAGACGAGAGAAGTTTTATTAATAACACCGGATTCTTTCATTTCTTCATAAAGGTCGTTACCCTCACGGGTGCGTTCGCCGACCCCTGTGAACACGGAAAGCCCGCCGTGCTGTTTTGCGATATTATTAATCAGTTCCATAATCAAAACCGTTTTGCCGACGCCCGCGCCGCCGAATAAGCCGATTTTACCGCCTTTTAAGTAAGGCGCAATCAGGTCAACGACTTTGATTCCGGTTTCAAGAACATTGTTTGTCGGACTGAGCTCTTCATAAGTAGGCGCGGGGCGGTGAATTTCCCAAAATTCCTCCGCGCTTGGCGCGTCTTTGTTGTCAACAGGCTCACCGAGCAGGTTGAAAACCCTGCCGAGCGTGGAATTACCCACCGGCACTTTAATCGCCGCGCCTGTATCGGTTGCGGGCATACCGCGGACAAGCCCGTCCGTACTGCCCATAGCGATACAGCGGACAACGTCGTCGCCGATATGCTGCGCCACTTCTACCACTAATTTTTCACTGCCGTGGGTGATTTCAATCGCGCTCAGAAGCTTCGGCAGTTTTTCGGGCTCGAATCGTATATCAAGCACCGCGCCGATGATTTGTACAACAGTTCCGGTATTTTTTTCAGACATAATTATGACCTCGCTATTATTAGATTTTTATAAAACAACGTTTGCTCTATTGCCTGCTTCCCACGCAATGGCTTCCCGTATTGTATCATATTCGCGTTTAAACGCAGCTTTAACTTTATATTCAGCGCGGTCTCGCGTGGCTATGATTAAACCTTTATTCTTTTTTTCGTCTGCTTTTTCCATTGATGTTATGTCTTCAAGAGGAATACTGAACCCTGTTTTTTTATTCTTTTCAGCCCTTTTGTTTAACCCGTGCGCAATAAGCGAGGCAAAAAGCCAGCCGATTACACCGAGTCCTACAATAACTCCTCCTGAATCCTCTTTTATAAATAACAAACGCTTATTTGTGATGCGCAACGAACCCGACAAAGGACGTCTGCCTTCAGGCAAAAAACTGCAGTTGCTGAAAATCGCTCTTAATTCTTCGTTTTGGTTATGCCAATCCATGTTGCAATTTACACAAAAATTGGGAATTTGTTCAAATTTGAGCGTAATACTGCAAACAGGGCATTGGATTTTAATTTTTTTCATTTTAAAACCTTTGCTTAAAGCTTGTTCAAAATAATAATTCTGCCTACGAAATAGCGTTCGCGCCGCCGACAATTTCGTTGATTTCGTTGGTGATTTTTTCCTGCCTCAGACGGTTATATTGAAGCACAAACTTTTCAATCATTTCCTCCGCGTTGTCTGACGCGCTTTCCATGGCGTTCCTGCGCGCACTCTGCTCGGAAGCGTAGGATTCAACACAAGCGGAATTAATTACGCTGAGCAGAATTTTAGGAATAATCCTGTCAAAAACCGCTTCCGGTGAGGGGTCATAATTCACAGAACCGGCAGATTTATAATCCGGCGAAGGCTCTTTAACGGCGTTGAACGGCAGAAGCTGGATTTGTGTTGCTTCCTGCTGCATGGCGGAAATGAACGATGTAAAGAAAACCCTAACCTCGTCAACCTCACCCGACCTGAACAGGTCAGCCGCAACATTCGCTATATCCGCGCATTTGCCCGGTTTTGCATCTTCGGCAAAGTAAGGGTATTCGGCGATGATTTCACGGTTCTTCTTTTTATAAAAATCCGCTGAAACCTTCCCGATTGTAATAATTTTAGGCGGATTTTCACCGCTTTTTTCAAAGGAATACGCTAATTTTAAAAGGTTGGAGTTAAACCCGCCCGCAAGACCTCTGTCGCCGGCAATTACAATAAAAAGCCGATTCTTTATTTCGGAGCGCGGTGTAGTGAAAACCGTGGCGAAATCAGCTTTTTCCGCCGCAATTTCAGAAATAAGCGTTTCTAAAGCCTCGAAATAAGGGCGCAGGGCTTCAGCGCGCTGTTTGGCGCGGCGAAGCTTCGATGACGCCACCATCTCCATTGCTTTCGTAATCTGGAGGGTAGAGCCAACGCTCTTGATTCGGCGCTTAATGGATTTCATGTTGCCTTTAGCCATATCAGTTACCCGTTCTTACTATATTTAATGAAATAATGCTTGTGCCGGCTCGGCACAATTACCCGTTCTTATTATATTTAATGAGATTTTACGGTTCAGTTCGCGGACTCAAAGTACGAAATCCGCTTTAACACAAACGACAGCGTTACAAGCGTCAGCGTTGCCGCCGAAAACACCAATGAAACAATACTTAAAACCAAAGCTGCTTTTGACATGTTTTCTCCTCAATTGTTTTAAATTATTGGCAAATCGAAGATTTGCCCGTAGTTTGACCCTTTAGGGGCAAACTACTAGTTACGTTTCACAAAATCGTCTGTGAATGTTTTCAACGCTTCCTTCAATGCCTTTGTGCTGTCCGCGTCCAAATCGCCTTTTGCTTTAAGCCCCTGCAGAAGGTCGCTGTGATTGCTTCCCATGTACTTGAAAAGTTCTTCCTCATACTGCGAAATCTTTTCAACCGCAACTTCTTTCAAGTAATTATTAACAACGGCAAAGATAATTGTAATTTGATTTTCAACGGCTACAGGCGCGTTTTTGCCTTGCTTTAACACTTCCACAATGCGTTCGCCCTTTGCAAGACGGTCTTTGGTGTCCTGGTCAAGGTCAGAGCCGAACTGTGAAAACGCCTGTAATTCCTTGTACTGCGAATATTCAAGCTTCAGCGAACCCGAAACCTTTTTCATTGCCTTAATCTGCGCGTTACCGCCGACGCGGGACACTGAAACGCCCGGGTTTACCGCAGGGCGGATTCCGGAGTTGAACAGTTCGGTTTCAAGGAAGATTTGCCCGTCCGTGATTGAAATCACGTTCGTGGGAATGTAAGCGGAAATATCGCCCGCCTGTGTTTCGATTATCGGAAGCGCGGTCAGCGAACCGCCGCCGTTGTCCTTGTTCAGGCGTGCGGAGCGTTCAAGCAGTCTTGAGTGCAGGTAGAAAACGTCGCCGGGGTAAGCTTCGCGTCCGGGCGGACGTTTGAGAAGCAGCGACAGCGCACGGTAAGCAACCGCGTGCTTGGAGAGGTCGTCGTAGACCGCAAGCACGTCCTTGCCCTGCTCCATGAAATATTCACCCATGGCGCAGCCGGCGTAAGGCGCGATATATTGAATAGGCGCAAGCTCGGACGCGCCCGCGGAAACAACAATGGTATAGTCCATTGCACCCGCTTTTCTAAGCTCTTCAACAACCGTGGCGACGGTTGAGCTTTTTTGTCCGATTGCAACGTAAATGCAGATTACGCCTGTATTCTTCTGGTTAATAATGGTGTCAATCGCAATCGCGGTTTTTCCCGTTTGGCGGTCGCCGATAATCAGCTCGCGTTGTCCGCGCCCGATGGGAATCATCGAGTCGATTGCTTTAATCCCTGTTTGTAGCGGCACATTAACCGTTTGGCGGGTAATGATACCGGGTGCGATTTTTTCAACAGGGCGGGTTTCGGCGGTGCTAATCGGTCCTTTGCCGTCAACCGGCTGACCGAGCGAGTTCACCACGCGCCCGAGAAGCTGTTCACCGACAGGAACGGAAACGATACTGCCGGTACGTTTTACAGAGTCGCCTTCTCTGATTCCTGCGTCACTGCCGAGCATAACCGCGCCGATGAAGTCCTGCTCTAAGTTCAGAGCCATACATCTGACGCCGTTTTCAAATTCAAGAAGTTCGCCGAGCATACATTTTTCGAGCCCGTGAAGGCGTACGATTCCGTCGCCGACGGTAACAACTGTACCCGTGTCGGCAAGGCTGACCTTCGCCCCGAAGTTTTTAATCTGCTCTTTTATTAAGGCGGTAATTTCGTCCGGACGTAAATCCATTGATTTGGTTTCCTTTCGATGTTATATTAGCGGGACGCCGTCCCCTACAACTGCTTTTATTAATTCTAAATTACTGTTTCCGCGATTTCTTTTTTAAGGGTTTCAAGGCGGGTTTTGACGCTCCCGTCAATGCGTGAGCCGCTGTAGTCCACCACCACGCCGCCGATGAGGTTTTTATCGGTTTTTTCGCTGAGTTCAATCTGACCGCCGGTGATTTTTTCCATTTTGGCGGTGATTTTGCTTTTCTGCTCCGCCGTAAGCGCGAAAGCGGAACTGACGGTTACGGGGGTGATTCCGAACTTTTCATAATATAAGGAACGGAATCCGCGGTAAATCCCGCCGAAACGGGAAAGCCGGTTCTTTTCGGTCAGGACGCAGAGGAAATTTAAAACCTCAGCCGACACCTTGCCGCTGAAAATGTTTTTTACCACGCCGATTTTATCCCCGCGGGAAACCGTAGGAATTAATGAAAAGCTAATCAGCTCGGGCGACGCTGTCAAAGCGTCGTTAATCCCGCTCAGTTCCGACATAATCAAGGCATAACCCGCTTTGTCGTTCCCGTGCTTTTCCTCTAAAACTTCCAAAAAAGCGGAGGAATAAATATTTTCAACAGAATTCGGCATAAAAGTTCACCTCAACCCCTAATTAACATTCACCAAAAAGCTGTCAATCAGCGCACCGTTGTCTTTTTCCGAAATTTCCTTTTCCGCGACAGCGGCGGCAGTCATAATGACAAGCTCGGAAATTTGGTTCTTGATTTCGTTCATGGCGCGTTTTCTTTCAAGCGCGATGCTTTCTTCCGCTTTTTGATTAATCAAAGCGGCGTTTTTATTTGCTTCGGTGATAATATCCCGCTCTTTTTCAAGCGCGCGCGCGTTCGCGGCGGAAACGATTTTCTCCGCTTCGGCTTTGGAATCGGCAAGCAGGGCAAGGTATTCTCTTTCCTTTTCCTGCATGGAAATCTTCGCGCTTTCCGCGGCTTTCAGTTCTTCGGAAACGATTTCCTTGCGCTTTTCAAGCATAGCCATTACAGGCTTATGCAGAAAATGCCGGTACAGCAAAACCATAATTATCGTATTAACCAACGTGAATAAAATTGTACCGAGGTCAATACCGACAATATCCAAAAAACGGGGTTCAGCCGCCGCTAAAAATAAGTTTGGCATTAAAATCAACCCTTTCGTTTAAATAAGCGCAGTAAAAACCTGAATATTGCCAAAAGCAAAACCGTGCTGATTATTGTTGTAACAACAGTCATCGGGTCAATACTGACAATGTACAAGGACTGGGTTTCAGCCGCTAAAAAATTCAGGTTTTCCATGGAAATAAGCCCTTTCGTTTAAACGGTTTTAACTAAGCGCACTTGAGAACGGTTTTGTGAACATAACCAAAAGTGCGAAAACGAATGCGTAAATACCGGTTGTTTCAGCAATCGCGTCAGC
Organism: Oscillospiraceae bacterium; assembly: GCA_009782265.1. GTDB lineage: Bacteria > Bacillota > Clostridia > Oscillospirales > Ruminococcaceae > Ruminiclostridium_E. The sequence continues at coordinate 19,563 of WRJM01000009.1, forward strand.
GATAATCATGGTTCTGGTAACAACGCCGGCGGCTTCGGGTTGTCTGCCGATTGCTTCTACCGCTTTACTACCGACAATACCTTCACCAATCGCCGGTCCGAACATCGAAAGCATTGCCACGCCTGAGCCTATTGCCTCAGCGGCTAAAACAAATGCTTGTGGGGTAATTTGTTCCATTATTGAAAACCTCCAAAAATTTTTTATTTTACCCTATGCAAGGGTGAAAAACATTTTTAAATTACTGTTAGTTGAAAAAAATCATAAACAAATCGAAGATTTGTTTGATTGTAGTTAAAATCTTTAGATTTTAGCTACAATCTGCGTTCGCCACGTAGGTCATGGTGAGCGTTGCGAAAATATATGCCTGAACCACCGCGCCGAATAAGTCAAAATACAACGAAAGCACAGCCGGTACGAAAACCGCGAAATAGCCTAAAGCCCAGTAAATCAGCCCCATGATAATACCGCCCGCCATGATGTTTCCGAAGTGACGGAACGACTGCGAAAGCGGGTTAGCAAGCTCACCGATGATATTAAAGGGTAGCATGAACGGCAAGGGTTCAACAAAACTCTTGAAAAAGCCCTTGACCCCGCCTGTTTTGAACTTGTTTCTTTGCACCATAATAAAGGTGATAATTCCCCACGCCAAAATGACGGAGAGGTCGCCGGTCGGGGAACTGAAGCCTAAAAGCCCCGCAAGGCTGTTGCATATTGAGAAACATAAAAGTGTTGCTATGTACGGCGTCCATTTCCGGTATTTTTCGCCCATGCCGTCCCTAACCATATCTGAAGCGAATCCGGCAAGCATTTCGGCAATCATCTGCCTTTTACCTTCGGGTTTTACTTTCAGATTTCTGCCTAAAACAAAGAACAGCGTCCCGAGAAGGAGCATAACCAACCATTGAACCGCTACCGATGAAGTAAGATTAAACGATATGCCGAAAAGTTCAAAAGAAGTGATGACATACGCTCCGGTGATTTCAAAGCCTTTTTCGGCTGCTTCCGCAACCGTTTCAATGTCCTGTGAAAGCAAAAGAGGACTATATAACATACCGGTGCACTCCTTAATCTATATAGTTTTGTTAAATATTGCGATAATTTTAAAGTAAAAACTCGGGAATAACAGCGGAATCGCCGCCGTTACGGGATTAATAATATTAAATGTGATTAAAAGCGCGTAAACCGCGAAAATAATTATATACCTAAGCCCGTAGGTCATGCGGTAAAAACGCTGTGCTTTTTTATAATTTCCGCCTTTCAGCGAATTGCCGGCGGTTACACCCATGATGTAAAAATTTAACGCGCTTGTGATATTGCCGAGCACAAGCCCTGTAAAAACACTAAAATGCAACGCTCCGCCTAAAAGTCCGTAAATGCCGCTTATAATCAGCACTAAACCGTCGCAGATTATAAAAAAGGGGAACATGGATTTTAATTCATTGAGTGCGATTTTTTCGCCCGATTCCGGTCTTTTGTTTTTTTTGTTAATGGCAACCTCCGAAAATCCTCGGCGTGTTTTAGCCGATTACCTAATCATAATAAAAATCGGAATCTTTTCTGTCGGATTTTATTTCATGCTTCGGCTTCTCGGGGGGATTTTTTAAGTCGCCGTATATTGCGATTAATTTTACTAAGTAAGACACAAGCGAAGCCAGCATAACCATAACGCCGAGCAATACGGCAATGATTTTTGTCCATGAGGGCAGACCGAGATAATCAATCAGCCATGTTCCGCCCCAAATGAACAGTAAAAGCGGCGTAATGACAATAAAAGAAATATGCGATACGATAACGTATGCCGAAAAAGGGTTTTGATTATTCATCTTCAAAATCCGAATCGCTGATTATATCCGCGGAAGCTTCTGCGGCTTCGTTTCCGGGGCTTGACGGATTTAAAACACCGGTGTCTTCGTGTATCAGCTTATCCAAATACCAGTGACCGTTAAGCTTCAGCATTTTCCGTTCGATTTTCGTTTCTCTGCCGTTAATTTCCACCGTAACCGTTAAAACACATTCGGTTGCGGAAAGGGGAGCAATCACATACGGCGTGTCCGTCCATTTAATCGGATAGACCGGACGCTCCTGCGGCGGGTACATATATTCGGCAAAACGGGCGTTAATACCCAGTTCACCGTCTGCCTTACTGTTATAAATTCTGCCGAAACCGCTGTAGTAAGGCGTTCCGTTATTGTCGTTGTCCTTGACTCGCGCCGCTTCTTCCGGCGGGAAGGTGTCGTCAACGATGCTTTCAATATCCGTAAGCGTTTCGTAATCATCGGACGCCACAACGTAATACAGGTGGTCTTCCGGCGGATTTCCGAGCGGCTTTTCGGCGTTGGCATACGGCTCCTTCTTTGGTTCAAGCCCGTCAGATATATAAAGGGTGATGATTTTATGGTTGTTTTCGATAAGGCGTGTGGCGGCGGCGCGCATTTCCTGCTCAGCTTCCGCCGAAGGCTTATAGGTGGAGTTTGTATTCATTTGTTCCTGTTCAGCGGTTTCTTCTTCTTCGGCTATTTTCCAAAAAGCGAAAATCGCCGCCGCGACAGCAAGAAGAAAAACAACAACAGTTGCGATAAAAGCCGGTTTATTGCTGTTCATATAAGGAAAAATCCCTTTCTGTACGGAAAATGAGCCGATTTATTAATTTATTCGACATCATTTATTAATCATTATACAACAGTTTGTCAACATTTTCAAGGGGTATGCGAAATTTATTTTGACAAAACGTTAAAAATTTTTGATTTTTATACAAATTATAGTTATTTTACCCTCAAAAGGGGCAGAATATTATAAATAATCACAAATAAAAAACGGAGAAATGAAATTTGTTCACAGCCCAAACAGAAAAAATTACAGAAATCACAGCAAGTCCGTGGGAACTCTGCGCAATCAGCAGGCTGTACCGCCCGCTGCGTGCGCTGCGCAGGAAATTATCAAAAAGCAAAAGTGCCGAATACCCTGAAAAACGCCTGCTTGAAAAAGAGCTGGGGCTTTTGATGAAGGGGCATAAAGGTTTTCATATCCATACGGTTTCCGGAAAAAACGGGGCAAAAATAACACCCGCGCTCGGCGGAATGATTAACGCGCTCAAAACGATAGACGAAGAAACGGTCATCAATACGGTTTCTAAGGTTGCGGCTGTGAAGTATTTATCATCAATGGATATAGACAGCCTTGTCTGGCAGACAAAATACTGCGTGATTACCGACGCCGTAAACAACTTGAATCATTCAAAAGGCGCGGACAGCAATTACGCGGATAAATTAAACGCGCTGACCGATTTAGACGCGGGAACGCTCTGCAAAGCCCTGAACCCTGTAGAAGCCCTTTACCGCGAGGACGAACTGTATCTCAACCTTTCGGATGACACTCGCGCCAATTACCGCCGCATGACCTCGGAAATCGCCGTTGCGGCGGGCATTGACGAATCCAAGCTTTCCCGCGAATATATAAACAACAGAGAAATTGCCCATATCGGTGAAATCATTTATAAAGACTACAGGCGGGTATTTCCGTTTATGAAGCTTTGGCGGTATTTACTTTGGTTTTTTCTGCCGTCCGCCGCGCTGACTGCGGTTTTGGGCGTGTTTTCGGCGTGGTGGGCGGTTTTGCTTGTCTTTTTGCCCGCGCTTGCCGTATTTAAGCCCGTAGCTGACTATATCGCGGTAAAGTCCGTGAAAAACGCGGGGTTATTGCCGCGCCTTGATTTAAAAGGGCAGATTCCGCCCAGAGCAAGGACTTTATGCGTGATTTCTACGTTAATCACTTCCGAAAAGGATATAAAAAGCGGACTTGAAAAATTAAAAGCAATAAAACTCAAAAACGACAGCGAAAATATTAATTTTGCCCTGCTTTGCGATTTAAAACCCGCCGGACAGGAAAAAACGCCGGAAGACGAAAAACTGCTTGAAACCGCACGGGAAATTTTCAGCGGAGAAGAAGCCGTAATACTCGTCAGGGAACGGAGATTCTGTAAAACGCAAAATACATTTCAAGGAGAGGAGCGCAAAAGGGGAGCGATTTTGTCGCTTATGAAGCTTTTGCGCCCGCAGAAATTCGGAGATGAAAAACAGAACGGATTTGCCGCTGTGTTCGGGAGCAAGGCGGCTCTGCATGATATTGCGTATATTTTAGCACTTGATTATGACACCATGCCGCTGATGGACAGCGTTTCGGAATTGGTGAGCATTGCCCTGCACCCGCTTCATCAGAACACCGGCATTATCGCACCCAGAATCACCACCACGCTTGACAGCTATTTAAAAACAGGCTTTTCCCGCGCTATGTCCGGAAACGGGGGCTGTGCGGGCGCGTCAAGCTATGACTGCTTTGCGGGGGAGATGTATCAGGACTGCTTCGGAGAGGGGATTTTCACGGGCAAAGGGCTGATTAACGTTGATATTTTTCTTAAATCATGCGATAACGAAAAACTTTTTCTGAAAGAAAAAATCCTGTCCCATGATATTTTAGAGGGCGGCGTTACCGGCGTAAGATATGCGGGGGACGTGGAGTTCAGCGACGGCTTCCCTGATACAAGTCAGGCTTATTTCAAACGTCAGCACCGCTGGCTTCGCGGGGACTTGCAGAATTTCCGGTATATCTTCGTTAAAGGAAATTCTTTTTCGGGGCTTACGAGATGGAAGTTATTGGATAACGTAAGGCGGGCGGTTACGCCGCTGTTTGCTTTTGCCTGTTTTATTGCTTCGGTTTTGACAGGGTTTATACAATCGGGCGCGGAAATCCGCCCCTACATGATTGCAATTATCGGACTGCTTGCCATTACTATGCCTTTTCTGATGGGTTTTGTTCCGTCAGTGATTAGAGGGCGCAGGTTTGCTTTTTACAGAAGGTTCTATTCACCGGTCATTTCGCAGACCAAACAGCTTCTGCGGCAGTGTCTGCTTGAAATCATGTACGCGCCGAAAGCGGCAATTGTGTCCGCGGACGCGCTTGTGAGAACGCTTTGGCGTATGCTCATTTCTAAAAAGCATTTGTTAGACTGGGCAACGGCGTCGTCGTTTGAGGGGCTTAGGATAGGCTTTTTTCATATTCTTGCGGCGGAATTGCTTTCGGCAGGGCTTTTAATATTATCAATCCTGCAGGACAACGCGGTTGTGTTTGTACTGAGCGTGATTTTCCTTTCCGCCCTGCCCCTTACCTTATATATAGATAAAACAAACGGCTCGCCGAAGACAAGGATTACTAAAGCAATGCGGACGGAATTAACAGATAACGCCCGTAAAATGTGGGCTTTTTATGAGGATTACGTTACAGAGGAGCATTGCTTCCTGCCGCCGGATAACACTCAGTACAGTCCGGTTTACCGCGTTTCGGCGCGGACTTCGCCGACGAATATCGGTATGTATCTGCTTTCCTGCGCGGCGGCGAACATCATGGGGTTTATAAATAAAGATGAATTTGAAAAGCGGGTTTCTGATACGATGAGTACCATTGAAAAGCTTCAAAAATGGAACGGAAACCTAATGAACTGGTACGAAACGCACGGGCTGAATATCATTTCGCCGTTCGTATCAAGCGTGGACAGCGGGAATTTTGTCTGCTGTCTGATTGCCTTGAAACAGGCGTTAATTGAAGCGGGTGTTTCTGCGGATTTAATTGCAAGGGTTGAAAAAACAGCGCGTGAAACGGATTTGAAGCCGTTCTTCAATAAAGCGCGGAATCTGTTCAGTATCGGGTTTGACATTGAAACAGGGGAGCTTTCCCGCCATAATTACGACCTGATTATGTCGGAAGCGCGTATGCTTTCGTATTACGCCATTGCGACCGGACAAGCCGATAAGAAGCATTGGCGCAGTCTGGGGCGGGTCATGGGCAGAAGCGGCAGGTACGCCGCGCCTGTCGCATGGACGGGCACGATGTTTGAATATTACATGCCGGAGTTACTTCTCGGCTCAAAGGAGGGCAGTATGGAATATGAGGCTTTGCGGTTTTCCCTGCACTGCCAGCAGAAACGCGGCAGGGAAACAGGACTGCCTTTCGGTATTTCCGAAAGCGGTTATTATGCTTTTGACGAAGCATTGAATTACCAGTACAAGGCGCACGGTGTACAGACTGTGGGTTTAAAGGGCGGGTTAAACAAGGAACGGGTGATTTCGCCTTATTCCAGCTTTTTAGCTTTATCGGCAGACCCGATTGCGTCTTATAATAATTTAGTCAGGCTTGAAAAACTCGGTGCAGCGCACAGTAAATACGGCTTTTATGAAGCCGTGGATTTTACTAAGCACCGGGTCGGTTCGGGGTATGCGGTGGTGAAAAGCCACATGGCGCACCATGTCGGCATGTCGCTTGCGGGTGTGTGCAATGCACTGCATAACAATAAACTGCAGAAATTGTTTTTATCAGAGCCGGACATGAAGCGCGCCGAAGAGTTATTGGAGGAAAAAATCATGGCAGGCGAACCGGTTTTGGCGACGCCGGAATGGCAGGAGGAGCAGACGTACAGAATGGATTCAACCGAATTCACGCAGTTCTCTCCGCTTTCGCCGCATCTAAATCCGCTGTCGAACGGCGTTCTGACCGTGCTGACCGCCGATACCGGCATAAGCATGACTTTATTCAATAAAAAAAGCATGTTCCGCAAGACAGAGGATTTACTGAATCCGCGCGGAATGCTGTTCGCGTTCGCGGAAAGCGAGCATATCATGCCGTTTCTGAATTACCCGACTGCGTCGGGAACAAACATTGGGCGCGCAAATATCGGGCGAACACAGTTCGCCCCTACAAACGCTTCCGTAGGAGCGCACAATGTGCGCCCGCAAGATAATATTCGTCCATTGGAAAATACCGAAAAAAGCGTGATTTTCATGCAAAATTCAACAGAGCAGTATCTCAATTGCAGAAGCCTGAAGTTGGGACAGCAGATTTATCTGCACAGCGCAAAAGCGGTTGAAATCAGACGCTTCGCCGCAGAAAATCTTTCCGGCATGAAGCGGCAATTAACCCTTGCCGTGTACCTTGAACCGGCATTGGCGCATGTCAGGGATATTACGGCGCATCCCGCGTTTATGGATTTGTTCCTGAAAGTACGGTACGACGAAGAAAACGCCCTGATGATTGTCAGCCGTAAGGAGCGAACAAACGATGATGAGATTTTAATGGCGGTCGGGTTCAGTAAAAATGAAGACTTCACATTTTCGTTTAACCGGGAAGAAATCATTGAAAGAAACGGCGGTATATTAAGCGCGCTGAATAAAGCGCACGACCGCGAAATAGACACAACAAGCGTGCCTTGCCCGTGCGTGCTGATTAAAGCGGATTTTCCGCTTGACGCTTTCGGAAAGAAGGAAGCCGAGCTGTTCATCTGCTACGGGACAAGCGAGCGGGAGGTTCTCGCTTTAGCCCATGATATAAGGCGGGGAGAAGCCGCCGCGCCGAATGAGGAAATCATTTCGCCCTTGGTGCGTGAAACCATGTACGGGCGGTTTACGGCGCGGATTCTGCCTTCGATTATATACGCGCCGAAAATAAATGAAAAAGCGGTTATGAAAAATAACCTGACGCTTCAATCCTTATGGAAGCTTGGTATATCGGGCGATTTTCCGATTGTGTTATACGATTTTTACGGTAAAAACACCAACACTGACCATACGGGCGCGGCGGCAATCGTAGAAATGAAAAAAGCACTTCATTTGTGCGGGGTTTTGTTTGATTTGGTTATGCTGTATGAAAATGAAGCCCAGAAGAAATTAGCGGAGCAGTTAAGGCGGGAAATTAACACGGAAGTGTTTGTTATCGGCAAGAGCCCGGCGTCCGGAACCGCACCTGAGCTTTTAAATTTACTGCGCGCTAAAGCCTGTTATATTCAGCGTTCGGATGAAATAGGACATTTGGCTGTTAAAAATAAAGTAAAAGAACCCGATTTCCTGCCGGTTCTGCCCTGCGGAAAACCGAATGATTCAGGGCCGGAAAATTATTTTGAAAACGAGAATTTTATTATTAACAAAAATCCGGATATACCGTGGTGCAATGTGCTTGCAAACCCGCGCTTCGGGACGCTTGTGTCCGACAGGGCTTTAGGGTTTTCATGGGCTTTAAACAGCCGCGAAAATAAATTAACACCTTGGAACAATGACCTGCGCGCCGACAACAAGGGGGAAATGCTGATTATGAAATGCGGCGGTCACACCGCCGCCAATCACGCGCTTTATGATTTAATCGACGGAAGCAGGGCGGTTTTCGCGCCGAACCGCGCCGAATATCACGGCGTTGTGAATGAAATACACGCGAAAACCAAAATCAGTGTTTTTGAAAAAGGCATGGGTAAAGAAATTGTTTTAGAGCTTGAAAACAAGTCTGCTAAAATCTGTAATTTTGAAATTGCTTATTATGCAGAACCTGTGCTCGGCGTAACGAGAAAAAACGCGGGGCTGTTAAAACCGGAAGCAGCGGACAATACTTTAATTTTTAAAAGCCCGTCCGGAAACCGCAGAAATGACGGTTCTTTATCCGGTGCAATGCTGATGTACACTGATAAGAAAGCGTTTTTTATGACAAACAGGAAAAGCTTTTTTGAAGGGCAATGGAGTAATTCCGCAAACGAAATTACTCCCGGCGGGAATAATATTGTTCCCGCATTTGACATAATCGGCGCGGTGATTATTAAAATTGAACTTCCGCCCAAGCACAAGGATAAAATCAAGTTTATTCTTGCTTTTACCAAGAACATTGAAAACCCTTTATCAATCAAAGAGGCGTTAATGAACAAACGTCCCGCGCCGCTGACAGACGCGGTTAAGATTGAAACCGGCGACTTCCGGCTGAACGCTTTATACCGTTATTGGCTTCCGTGGCAGGTCATCGGGGGCAGAATGTGGGCAAGAACCGGTTTTTACCAAAACAGCGGTGCTTACGGCTACCGTGACCAGTTACAGGATTGTCTGATGATTACGGAAATCCGCCCCGAAATCGCCAAAAGGTATATTGCGCGCTCCTGCACGGTGCAGTTTATTGAAGGGGATGTGCTTCATTGGTGGCACGATATGGAAACGCACAACAAGGGCGTCCGCACACGGTATTCCGACGACCTGCTTTGGCTTCCCTATGTGGTTTCGCAGTATATTAAACACACAAAGGATTACGAGCTTTTAGAAACAAAAATTCACTACTGCCACGGAGCGGTTTTAGCGGATAATGAACATGAGAAGTATATTGAAGTAATCTGCTCGGACGTAAAGGAAAGCGTGTATTTGCATTGTAAGCGTGCACTTGACAAGGGGTATGCCAAGGGCGGCAGGGAATTGATTCTGATGGGCGGCGGCGACTGGTGCGACGGATACAACAATGTCGGTGCGAAAGGGACGGGCGAAAGCGTTTGGGGTTCGATGTTTTATGTAATGGTATGCAAGGCTTTTGCGAATACCGCGCTGATGATGGGGGATGTTGATTATGCCGGATTGCTGAAACAGCGTGCGGACGGTTTAACGGCGGCGATTGACGCTTTTGCGTGGGACGCGGACGGCGGGTATTATCTGCGGGCGTTTTACGACGACGGCAGTGCAATGGGCGCAAGCGGCAATGACTGCTGTAAAATTGACCTGCTTCCGCAGGCATTTTCCGTGCTTGCGGAATTGCCTGATGAAGGCAGGAGGAATTCTGCCCTTAAAAGCGCGGACGAGCAGTTGTGCGATATGCACAATAAGCTGATAAAACTGTTCACGCCGCCTTTTTCACGCGGGAAAACCCGGCAGAAGCCGGGTTATGTGGAAAGTTATCCGGAGGGCGTGCGCGAAAACGGCGGGCAGTATACCCATGCGGCGGCGTGGTTGGCTTTAGCGAATTACAAGGCGGGCAGAACGGAACGCGCTGAGGTTTTAACGCGATTGCTTGCACCGTTTGACAGGAGCGGGGAATATAAAACTGAGCCTTATTATTTGGCGGCGGATATTTATACCAACCCGCAAAGCTACGGACGGGGCGGGTGGAGCATTTATACGGGAAGCGCGGGGTGGTATTGGAAGCTGTTGAAAGAGGTTTTCGGGGGAGGGTGAATAAGAACCGCGGCTTGTGGGGGACAAGCCGCGGGGTTGTTTTATGAAATTGTGAACTCACCGTAAAAGTCGTTACTGTTTACCCTGTATTTTCCCGGTATATAATTAAAACCGTTTGCAGAATCATATGGGGATTTTAATCTTGCGGCATTTAATAAAAGTGCTTTGCCGGATTCAATTGAAAAACCTATATCAAAATAACCCACAGCCGTCGCAAGCACCCAATCATTACCGTCAAAATATTCTATCTTATGATGAACGCCGCAAAGATAATCATCATCGGAAAGGTTTATTATTTTAATTTTATACGTGTCTGTAATATTATCAATGCTGATGTTATCGGGTTCGACTACAACGACAATTTCTGTTTGCGCATTTTTATACAATTCAATATCCACCTCTGCGTTTTCTTCAAAATCGGGAGGGGGCGGGATATAGACATGTGCAGAGGTTTCTTTGTTTTGTTCGGTTTGCGCGTTTTCCGGTTGTTTAAAACAGCCGGTAAAAAGGAAAACGAGCAGAGTAATAATGCATAGGGTGATTCGGTTTTTCATAAGTGCTCCTTTTTATTATGAAATCGTAAATTCGCCGTAATGCCCGAAATAAACTATTCTGTACCTACCCGTTTTAAAATTATAATCATAAGCAGAACGGTATGAAGAAAAGTCATAAACATCACCTGAAAATAAATTTATCCTTAAAAGAATAAATGAGGTTGATTCTATAAAAGGAATTTTTTCCCATTTCCCGTTGGTAAAACATTCTATTTCGTGCATATATCCGCATAAAAAAAGCTCTTCGGAAATATTTGTAACAGAAAAATTAAAAAATTCCGGTAGCTCATCTATATTATAATTATCCGGTTTTACCTCTACAAGAAGTAATTTTTGTTCTTCAATATCCTGCACAATTTCTTCCTCATTATTTTTTATATTTTCTTCAGGTTGAACACCGGCGGGTTGCTCGGAACAACCCGAAATAAAAATGCAGACAAATAAAAATAAAAGCAGTTTTTTCATATTCATTACCTCATTAAGTCAGAAGTATCTGCTTTAAATATAGCATAAAAAAGGAAAGAAGTCAACCGGTGAAAATAAACCCCGCAGCTTGTGAATGAGCCGCGGGGTTTTTATAATTTAAGTTAATTTAAAATAATACTTTTGGCAACGCGATTAAATTGTTCTTCGTTTAACGCATTATTTTCAAACTCCATTGCGATATAAACATGTTGTTTAGTATTATGTGAAAGTATACCTTTTGTATAATACCCGTATTCTCCTTCAATTATTTTTCCCTCACTAATCAATTTATCAATATCTGCATTGCTGTTTTTAAGAAAATTGGCGGAAATAATAACATTAGTAACAGCTGTAATGAATGAATCGGTTTCTTTAACTATTGTATATTCTTCCCTTGCGTCAAACCGATAATGATTTGCCAAAGAAATCTGACTATAAATTGCGTAAGGAAATCCGACTTCTGCTTCTTCTTCACTGTAAATATTATATCCTACATATCCTACCAAATGTCCGTCTTGGTTATAAATATCAACAACAGAAAAAATTCCGCCAACTATAAACCTTTCTTCATCAAGTTCGAGAATTGTTTCTTTTGTACTCCATTCTTTAGGCAAATCAAAAGTTAAATTAAACGGTTCAATTTCATAAATCTTGGCATTAAACTCAGTTTTATATTTATTGCTGACAGGAAATGTTATTGATTTATTTTCAAAATCGCGGTATTCAATTATAATTTCTTCGGTCAGTTCATTTTTAAAATCATCATTACAAGCTGTAAAAGCAAGTAAAAGAAAAAAAGAGAAAAAAACTATAAATATAAATTTGCTTTTCATTAATATTACCGCCTTAATTTATAATAGAATTTGTACAATACCGACATTAGGGTAATTATAAGAAGCATAGTCATAATAATGATGTATAATCTGTTGAAAAGTATAATTAGATACTGTTGCTAAATAATTCGACCCGTTTTGCATCATATTACTCCACCAATAAACTCTTAGCGTTTTTGTTTTGCATATTTAACATTGGGGTGTTCAAAAAAATCTTCGACACGAGATTCCTTTTTGCCGATTGAACGCATAACAGACATAGC
>WRJM01000010.1 GCA_009782265.1 Oscillospiraceae bacterium
TTTGTCAAGCGTTTTTTAAACTGCTGATTTTTATTAAAAATGGTTATCCCTATATTGCAAAAATCCGCCCTTACATTTCATACTAATACCGATTATAAAAGCTCTAAAAAATCCATACAAAAAGCTTGAATTTATACTTTTTAAATGCTCTGCCATATCGGCAAGTGTTTTACGCATACAGAAACCTCATTATTTTATTAGTGTAACCATCCCTTCAGCATGGCGTTCAATTCATCTATTTTAATCGGCTTCGACAAAAAGTCATTGAATCCTTTTGACAGGAAAAATTCCTTCGCGCCCTGCATATCGCTTGCGGTCAGCGCAATAACCGGAAGCGTTTCATATTTACCGCCGAGCTTGCGGATTTCGGCGGTTGTTTCTATACCGTCCATTTCCGGCATCATGTGGTCCATGAAAATAAGTTCAAAATCCTCTTCCTGAATCAGCTTCAACGCTTGTTTGCCGCCGGACGCTGTTTTTGCTTTAATTCCCGATAAATCTAACAATCCCTCAGCTACTTTTAAATTAAATTCATTGTCGTCAACGATTAAAATATGCGCGTTCGGGTATTGTAAATTATGCTCTTCCGCGGGTTTAACGGTTTTTGTTTTATTCTCGGAAACAATATTTTTTACTTGCTTCTTTTGTGTTATTTTTTCGGACGGCAGTTTTTCTTTCAATATATTCTTTAATTGTGTTACATTAATCGGCTTTGACAAAAATTCATCAAACCCGTTAGACATGAACATTTCTCGTGCGCCTTGAACAGCGTTTGCGGTCAGTGCGACGATTGGCAGTTTTTCATACTTTCCGCCGAGCGCGCGGATTTTTTTCGTCGCTTCAATCCCGTCCATATCCGGCATCATATGGTCCATGAAAATAATATCATAATTAGTTTTCTGAATTTTTTCAAGTGCTTCAAATCCGCTGTCCGCAGTTTCCGCTTCGATTTCAGATAAGCGGAGCAATCCTACAGCTACTTTCAAATTAAATTCATTATCGTCAACCACTAAAACCTTCGCTTCCGGCGCGTAAAAAGGCTGTTCTTCCGCCGGATTTGTGAGCTTGTCCGCGTTTCCTTTCACAAGCGGAATCGTAACCCTAAAAACTGTCCCCTCGCCGTACGCGCTTTCTACCGTTATATCACCGCCCATCATTTCTACAAAAGCTTTGCTGATTGAAAGCCCCAAGCCCGTGCCGCCCGTACCCCTGTTCTTAACCGTATCGGCTTGCTGAAAGGATTTAAACAGCTTCGGAAGTTCTTCTTTTTTTACGCCTTTGCCGGTGTCTTTAATTTCAAACACAAGTAAATCATTGTTTATATTTATAACTTTAAGGCGGACATAACCTTTTTCCGTAAACTTAACAGCGTTCCCGCAGATATTAATAATCACCTGTCTGAGCCTTATATCATCACCGAACAAATAATCAGGCAGTTCGCCTTCTTTTTCTAATTTAAACTCTAATTCTTTTTTACCGGCGATAAAGATAAACATGGATTTAATATTATCCAAAAATGCGCGGAAATCATAATCAACCGGAATCAATTCCAATTTGCCCGCTTCGATTTTGGAAAGGTCTAAAATATCGTTGATAATGGACAGCAGGGAATGAGCCGATTGATGAATATCATTGACATAACGCGACTGCCGGTCGCTGAGCTCTTCATGCTGAAGCAGCTCCGACATGCCGATAACCGCGTTCATGGGTGTGCGGATTTCGTGGCTCATATTCGCAAGGAAGTCGCTCTTTGCCTGATTTGCCTGCGCGGTTACTTCAACCAAACGTTTCTGCTCCGCCGCCTCCTTTACGTAAGAAATATCGGTAAAGCTTTCAAGCAGTGCGGGGCGGTTCTTATAATTTACTTTCGATACTGATTTAATAATCGGTATAATTGTCCCGTCTGCTTTCCTGAACACCCGTTCCGAGCGGTCAACGGTTTGGTTTAGCTCCAATATCGGGCACGCTGAAGCGGTGCAGAAAACCTCTTGGCAGGTTTTCCCGACCATATCGGAAGCGTCGCCGCCGTATATGCGCGCTGTTACAGGGTTTACATCTAAAATTTCCCGGCTCTCCGCGTCAATGATGAAAACGCCACATTCCACGTGATTCCAAATCGCGCTTAACTGTTCCAAGGCGTCAATACGGGTCAGCGTGAAAACTAAAAGAATCACAAGCGTAACCGAAAGCACAACGCCGAGCAGAATCAGTACCATTCTCATATCGGTTACGCTTTGGAAATATGGCGCTTTCGGTGCGACAATCCCGATGTACCAGCCGTTGGACATACGGTGAAAAAACGCCACGGAGTCTTCATTTTTATAACTGCTGACGTTCCTTTCCGATATATCCGTTCCCGCCAGCATGTCGGCTTCCAAGCCCGCTAAAGTATCATTCAGACTGCTGAGCGGTTTACCCACAAAATCAGAATTCGGGTGCGCAAGCACGATTAAATCACTGCTGAGCAGAAACCCGTATCCGCCCTGCGCAAGCGCGGTTTCTACAATACTTTTGCCTATGGCGGAGATTTTCACGCGCAGGCAGATTACGCCGAGACGCTTTCCCGCGCTGTCATGCAAGCAAACAGCATAAGCAAGCGTGGCTTCCCCCGCAAGTAAATCATCATCCATTAAAACCTGCACAATTTTGCCGTTTGCTTCAACGGCAGATTTATACCAAGGACGCTGAACTGCGTCAAAATTATCCGGTAATGTAAATTTTGCGTTTTTATCACTTATAAATAAAGGTTTCCCGGAATCCGCTGCGGATTCTAAATCAACCACGGATTCAAAATAACCGACGAAACCCGAAAAGCTTTCGCTGTGTTTTTCGTGCGTATTTAAGAAAACAGACATTTCATCGAAGTATTCCTGTAATTCTTTAATATTGATTCCGTCTTCAAACCGAATTTTTAATTCCTGCGCGAAAAAATCAAGCGGCAGTTCATATTCAAGCAGGTTATCTTCAAAAATCCTGCTTTCCAAGTTAATTACGTTTTGGGTGTTTTTCAGCAGATGGGCGTTTACAATATTGCCGACAAAATAACAGCCTAAAGCGACCAACAGCGTAAACGCTGCGATTGTAAAGATGATTTGCGTGAATAAAGGTCGTTTTAGTTTAATGTCACCCATGCAAAATGTTTCCTCCTGTAATTTATATTATTATTACTTCAATTTAAACTGCCCGACCAATCCCTCTAACAGATTCGCCTGACCGCTCATCTGCTGCGAAGCCGCGGCGGATTCCTCCGCTGTCGCGCTGTTCTGCTGAACAACATGCGTTACTTCGTCAATCGCTTTATTAATCTGATTGACCGACGCGGACTGCTCGTTGGACGATTTTGCTATTTCCGAAATAATCTGCGCGCTTTCGCTGATACCGGAAACGATTTCGTTCAGGCTTTCCGCGGTTTCGGTTGCGATTCTTGTGCCGAGCTGTGCTTTTTCCATAGAATTAGAAATAAGTACGCTTGTGTCTTTGGCAGAATCCGCGCTCTTCGCGGCAAGATTGCGCACTTCCTCCGCAACAACCGCAAATCCTTTGCCCGCAGAACCCGCTCTTGCGGCTTCCACAGCGGCGTTCAGCGCGAGAATATTGGTCTGAAACGCAATATCGTCAATGGCTTTAATAACCTTGCTGATGTTCTGGTTCGCCTGATTGATTTCATCTACCGCCGTTATCATCTGTTCCATTTGGCGGCTTCCTTTTTCCGCACTTTGCATAATTGTACCCGCAAGCATAGAAGCGGTGTTTGTCCGTTCTGCATTCTCATGCGTTTTCTTGGAAATATCAGCAATGGAAGTAGATAATTCTTCCAGTGTTGCCGCTTGCTGTGTTGAACCGCTCGCAAGAGTCTGCGCGCCGTCCGAAATCTGCGAAGAACCGGAAGTAACCTGTACGGAAGCTTCGTTAATTTCTCCGAACATTTTATTTAAGTTATTAACCATGCTATGTAAGGATTCGCCGATTACATCTGATTCCGTCAGCGGTATAAAGTCCGCCGTTAAATCCTTGCCCGCTATTTTATTGAGTGTTGAGGCAACTTCGGTAACATGCTTGACAAAACCCGCGGTCGCATTAATCGTTTCACCTATTTCATCCCTCATTTGACCGTATTTGCTGATAACTTCCAAATCGTTCTGTGTAAGCGTAATATCGCCGGTTGTTCCGGCTTTTTTCATAAAAGTACTGAGAATTTTCAAAGGTTTGCTGATTAAGCCCGACACATATATAACAAGGCATACGGCAAGGATAATCCCGATGATCAAAGTAGCTACGGTTATCGTTATAATCATTCTGTTTAAAGTGATAATTTCATCGTCCACTTCTTCAATTAAAACTTCAAATCTTTGCTCGGAACTGTTGAGCAGGTCAATAACTTCCTGTGTTTTAGGCAGAATATCCGCAAAAACAATTCTTTCCGCCGCTTCCATATTTCCGATTTGAATACTGGTAACAACCCTTTCCGCTTCCCTGTGAATAAAATCATGCGGGGCTTTAACATCGGAAAGCATTTTAAGAATTTCAGGGTCGTCTATATTTTTAGCGACATCTCCCAAAAGCCATGTTCCGAGCGCGCAGGTGTCAGGGTTCAGCGAACCGGTGAAATCCGTACCGTTTATAACCGAAATCATCAGACTCTGACGCCAGTTGTAATGCGCCTTTGTAACTTCTATAATCCCGGCGTTTTCTTCGTTCAGTTTATGCAGAGTGTCAACCTTGCTGATGAAAATGGTTGATAAAACAACGCTGATTGTCCCTATAAACACAGCAATTGCCAATATAAATCCGAATCCCGCCATGAGTTTCCCCGATACTTTAAAATTTTTCATATTCCTGCTCCTTTATTATTTTAAATAAGTTTTTAACTTATTTATAACCTCATTAAAATCCAAGGGTTTGCCGATATGCGCGTTCATACCCGCTTCAACGCTCTTTTCAACGTCTTCGCGGAATACGTTCGCAGTCATTGCAATAATAGGCACTTCGCCGGCTTCCGGCACAGGCAAGGCTCTGATATGCCTTGTGGCTTCGTAACCGTCCATCTCAGGCATTTGTATATCCATGAAAATTAAGTTGTATTTCTCCGGCGTTTCACTGAATAAACGTACCGCTTCTTTCCCGTTTTCCGCGCACGTTATTTGAATCTCAGTCGGTTCAAGCAGAGCAAGCACAATTTCGCGGTTAATATCAACGTCCTCTGCCAAAAGAATACTGTACCCGCTGAAAATCCCGTCAATACCGTCTTGTACATCGGGAACGGCGTGAAGCTCCCCGCCGCGTTTTAATTTAACCGTAAACGTAAATGTCGCGCCTTTGCCGAGCTCGGAATCTATCCAAATCCTGCCGTCCATCATTTCCACAAGGTTCTTGGCAATCGCTAAACCTAAGCCCGTACCGCCGTATTTTCTTGTGGTGTCGGCTTCCGCCTGTTCAAAAATCTGAAAAATGTTCTCCTGCTGTTCCGGGCTTATGCCGATTCCCGTGTCCGAAACCGCAACCTGTATCGTACAAAGCTCGCCGGATTCATCAAACAGTTCTGCTTTTACAGTCAAAGAACCGCCTACAGCCGTAAATTTAACGGAATTGCTTAAAAGGTTCGTAACCACCTGCGCTAACCGCTGGTCGTCCCCCATCAGGGATTTGGGAATGGTTTTATCGAAATGCACTGTAATCGTCTGCTTTTTTTCATCCGCGTTGGATTTAATAATACTGACAACCCTGTTAATCATGCTTTCAAAATTGAAAGCTGAAAAGGAAAGCTTAAGCTTGTCCGATTCAATTTTAGACATGTCTAAAATATCATTAATAACGCCTAATAAATGATAAGAAGCGTCTGAAATTCTGGAAAGGCAATAATCCTTCCGCTCTGTGTCCGGCGCGGTTTTGCCCATGGACGTCATGGAAATAATGGCGTTCATCGGCGTCCGTATTTCATGGCTCATATTCGCAAGGAAGGTGCTTTTACGCAGACTTTCCATGTCTGATTTCCTTTTTGCGGCGTCTATGCGGACTAAAATCGCGCAAAGAATAACCGCAAGCACAATCCCAAGCACAGAAAGCAGCGTAGTCATGTACGTGATGCTTTCAAAATACGGTGCTTTAGGCATGACAACGCCCAAATACCAGCCGTTTGAGAGCTTTTGGAAAAACCCGACTGATTCTTCCCCTTTATAGCTTAACAGGGAAAGCTCCGAAATGCGCTCCTGATTCCTGAGCTTGTCCTCATGCCCCGCTATATCGTATACCAAATCTTTCGCTTCCATGCCGATATAATCGGCAACGGGGTGCGCAAGAACTATCATATTGCTGTCGAACAGCATACCGTAACCGCCGCGTTCCCAAGTCATATCCGCGGCATATTTGCAGATTTCATTAATTTGCACATCAAGGCTGACAACGCCGAGCCTTTGCCCTTTATCGTCATAAATACAGCGGGCAAAAGATAATACGGTTTCATTGGTAAATTTATCTACATACGGTTCTGTCTGTACAATTTTACCGTCCGCCGCAACCGCCGCCAAATACCAGTCGCGCTCGGCAGGGACGTAATCATCGGGCGGAATCCAGTTAAGCCCGTCAATATATACCGCCCCGCCCGTCAATGTTTCAAAATACCCGTAAAACCCGCTGAAGCTTGACATGGATTCTATATTGAAGCGGATATAATCGGTTAAATCCACGGCATAATCCTTTATTTCCTGTTCGCCGTAACCGTTTATAATCATTCTGCGCAGTGTTTCGGAAAAGTTGCCGAGGCTTGTTTTCGGACCTAATAAGTCGGATTGAATCTTTTCTCGTTCAAAGGTAAGCATACTTTCGGTATTCCGGCGTAAATTATTGTGTTCGGTGTCGCTCAAAAATCTGTAGCTGAATATAATCATAATAAAAAAAGCGAGCGCGGTAAATATTAACTGCAAGTATAAGGGGCGTATTTTATGTGTTTTTTCGTTCGCCTTATTGAAAGGCTTGCCCATTCTTATAACCATTCCTCTCCGGAATTTGGGCAAAGCACAAATTCCCGTTTGAAAAATTTATTTTTCAACCTATCTCTTTGTTGAATAAAACAAAAACGCGGCAATTAGATTATAGCATAAACTATATTGAAAAGTCAAGCAGTCAAAGCGGATAAAACCGTAAGAATATAGTGATATTTATGGTTTTGTTTACCATTATTATCATAAAATTCCAAATAAAATATCCCCCCTGTCTTTTAAACAGCGGGGATTGTGTTTATAATGTTTTCAAATCAAAAGCAAATCGGAAGCCGTTTAATCATATATCTATCGCTCACCGGAAAGTCGTCAGGGCGGTAGGTTTCGATGATATACCGGTTTTTACCGTCAAAGCGGATTGAAACAGACTTTGAGTAATCAACATTGCTCTGCTCCTGCTCGTTTATAATCAGGCTGGCTCTTGTTTCCCGCATGGTTTCAAAGGTTGTTTCAAAACCGATTCCGCTACCGCCCGTATCGGCGTGGGTTGTAACCCGCCCTGTTCCGAGCCGTGTCAGTGTGTCAGCTTCAAACGGAATCCCGCTGTCTAAAACGGTAAACTCGTAACAACCCTTTGAAACCCCGATAACAGCCGTAACGCGGCGAAAGGTGTTATCGCTTGCCATAACCGCCTTTTTAGCGTCATTGAGGTGATTGACGATAAGCGTTTCTAAATCGCTTTGTTTAATCACGTTATTGACCATATACCTGATACTGCCGTTTATTATAAGGTCAAATGTGATTTTTTCGGCGGCGAACTGCTTTTCGTAGTATTCAAACAAGTTGTCAATTGCCGGAATGTTCGCGGACGGTAAAATCGTTTTACTTTTAATTTTATCAAGCTCGTTTTCCCAATCCTCCTGCAGATTCTGAAGAACCTCTAAAGTGCCTGTTCCTTGCGTGACCGCTTCTTCCATTGCTTTCAGCCGGTCAGCAAAATTGTGAAGCACAGAGGATTTAGCTTTAAGCTGTTTACGCAATTCCTCATTTTTTACTTTTTCCTCAAGGTACAGCTTTTCGTAATAAACGGCTGTATTTTGCTGAGCTTTCTTTGCTTGAAACATGGTAATCAATCGCCGGATTAATATATAAATACCGACGCCGGCAATGAGAACCCCCGCGATATATAAAATTCCAATATCAGCAGCTTCTTCTGATTGGGAAATCATATTAACCCATGTTACTAAAATTAATATAATCCCCGTAAAAAATAACGCCGCGACAATTGCGAATTTATTGAATATAAAAGGGAATCCTTTTTTGATGCGCCTGAAACGAAAAAGCAGAACAGAAAAAACAATTTGAAGAATAAAAACAATAGAATATCCTAATAGGAAAATAGGTTCATTAAAATCAAGAGGTGCATCTACAATTTGTTCATTACTTGTAAAAAAAGCAGTTATAATAGAAACAGGAAACACCGCTATGTAATATAAAAAATAGCTGATACCAAATGAAAGCAGATATGCCGAAGTGACTATTTCAAATTTCTGTTTTATTAAGAAGTATATAAAAATAATTGTTATTAAACATACAAGAGGAATTAGTAATAAATAAATTTCAATAACAGCATATAAAACCGACAATAATAAACACCATGCAATAAATACAACTTTACGTTTTGCGGTAGTATTATATTGGATAGACTTAATAAAAATGTATAATGAAGACGCCATTATACCCATCATTTGGATAAAATAAACCATTAAAGAAATAATCAAAATCACCCCTTTATTCGATTATTTTATCATAATTTCGATAAAAAAGCAATAAAAAAACGGGGGGACTCCCCGTTTTATTTATTTATTTTATTTTAATTTATTTCATTCCAAACCAACGAACTATCCATCCCAGCACAACACCCAACCTCCTTCAACTTCATCATTGCGCTTGTTTACAAGCGTTATAAAAAGAATACCACACGAAGCGTAAAACGCTGTGTGGTATTCTAATGATGTTTAATGATGTTGAATGTTGCCGGAGCTTCGGAGTCAGAATATATCGCGCCGGATTTTATCGGCGTAATAGTGGATAAACTCAGTGGGGGACGGAGTTCCCCGCTCTTTTCTGATAGGCGCGGTGTAATTCATCAGCAGTTTCTCAATGTCGTCCGTGTTATTCCATGCGTCATTGATTGCCGTTTGGATTGCGCGGATAACATTATCATATTTATTTTTCTGCCTGATGGCGATGTCTTTGAAAACCTGCTCAGGTTCGTTTCTTTTCTTATTCGTAAGCATAAAAATAGCTTCTTCCAAATACGTCCGTCCTTTTAATTTTGAGGAAATGCCGAATGTGTTTAACTCGGCTTTAATCCTGCTTGCAACGCGGTCTTTCAGCTCCTCAGGCGTTTCAACTGTGGTAATTTCAATATCACTGCTTTGTAAATGATAAAACTCCCGAAACCTGAGCAAATGCCTGACGACCATATCCGGTCCGTAGCCCGGCTGTTGTTTATAGAAAATCCAGCAAAGGTTGTATTTTGCGTGCAAATGCGTGTGAACATTGAAGTTGCGGTTGCGCGTGGTTACTACGATAATCGGGCGTACATCGAATTCGGTTTTGAAAAATTCTTCCAAAAAATCATACCCCGAACCCGCGCCCATATTCAATTCCAAATCTAAAACAACCGCATCGGGCAGCTTATTCTTGACGATTTCAAACCCCTCATAGCTGTTTCCGGTCACTCCCGTAAGCACAATATCCGTTCGGGTTCCGGCATAATCTTTGAAATCCTTGCACGCGGAAACATCATCTTCAATCAGGACAATTTTCATCGGATTTATCACGCTCATGGGCAAATTTCCTTTCAACTTCATTCAACTTCATTCAACTTCATCATTGAACTTCATTGTGAACCTGTCAGTTATTGTATAAATATGGTAATCTTGCTATATTTGCGCAAACAATGAAGTTCGATTACTCACTGATAAATATATAATATCAAAATTTTGACAATTTTTCAAGGGATTCGCTGATATTTTTTCAAAAAATTGCAAAACCCCCAAAAAAATGTAGGAGCGACCCTTGCGGTCGCCCGCGCAGAAACGCCGTTTTAATTCGGGCGGATATTGAATCCGCCCCTACAACAAAACATCAAATGTAGGGGCGAACAATGTTCGCCCCTACAGAACAGATTAAAATTAACTCATCTGATACTCCGGAAATTTATACTCATACTCATTCATACCGTCGAATGTTATGGAAATCCGCTTTGTGAAGACGTTCTTCCCCAATTTATAATTATTAATCAGCATGCTTGATTTGGTTTCGTTCAGGATTTTAAACACCTTCATCATGCCAATCCCGCTCCCGCCCATATCTTCATTCGTAGTGACCTTCATTTTCCCTAAATTCTCCAAAATCTCAGGGGAAAAGAAAAGACCGCTGTCGGAAACGCTGATTTCGTAATAATCGTCAACAACTCCGATAGAAAACAGAATTTTCCCGACTTTAAACGGCTTCAGCGCATTAATCGCATTATCTAACAAGTCTGCAACCAATGTTTCAAGCGATTCTTCACTGATGATGTTTTCCACCATATACTTTATATTGCCGTTAATAACGACGTCAAACTCGATATTGCCTGCGATTGCTTCTTGATTTATATAATTCAAAATCATATCAATCGTCAAAATTTTAGTGGACGGAAGACTTTTTGCTTCTTTTACGTATTGGTTCAGAACGCCCCGCCGCCCCTGCGTGTATGTTTTCAATGCTTTTAAAATCGCCTCAGCTTCTTCCGCTAATTCCGGGCTCGATTCCTTTGAAGCTTCAAGAAACGTCGTTACCGCGTGTTCCATTGAGGGAAGCAGTTTATTGTCCCTGTGGATAATTTCGCTGAAAAGCTGATTTTCCTTGTTCAGCTTGCCTATTTCTTTTTCTTGAAGCCTTATGCGCAGTTTTAACGCTTCTGCTTCCTGCTTCACCAAATTGTCGTTGTAAATCAGTTTGATTCCGGCGCGCCACCATATAATAATCATTAAAGCGCACAGAACGGTCACTAAACCCATTATGGCAGATATTATAATTGATGGTTCGTCTGATGAAATAAGCGGTTTTAAACGGGCAACAACGGCATAACAGCTAAAAACGGTTAAACTTAAAAATATTAAAATTCTGTTAATATTTCTTAAATTTAAAAATGAATACCCGGTCTTTAGTCTTCTGATTTTAAACAAACTGACTAATAATGCACATTGTATACAGAATGAATAAAGCAAAGCCGCCGTATCGTCAATAAAAATGCTGTAGATATTGTTTGCCTGAAAGATACCGGTGAAAATTGATACGATGAACACAGCAACCGTGCTGAAACCGTAGCTCAAACCGCATGAAATAACCGTTGCGGTAAAAGAAATGCGGAAGGCTTCTCTCCCTAAGTAACTCATAAACCGTCTATTCGGGATAACGGATAAAAAGACGAGTACAAAAGGAGCCGCCGGCGGGAAAATGAATCTGACCCCTAAGACCGCTATACAGATGCCGACGGTATAAAGGCAGTAGCGGGTAACTTCTTTGCGCTTGGGCTGTTCGTTAATCCCTTTGAAAAAAACGTAAAACGCGACGAAAGTGACCGAGAAAAAGCCGATGAATGAATTGAGCATGTCCATAATTTTAACCTTTCCTTTTTAAAAATTTTGTCGATAAAAAATTATCATACTTTTTATTTCCGCCTCATATACTGTATAAGTACAAGCTTTTGCAAGCTTACGGAGGTGAAAACGCGATGGTTGCTTTTTGCAATTTGGTTTTAGCTAACTTTGCCCGTCTTATGATTGGATAAATCCTCTGACAGCCGGATATTCCGGCTGTTTTTATTTGCGGGGTTTATGGCGATAATCGCAAATGGTGTTGATGTTGCGAAAATCTAAACCACCCCGTCACGCAGACTGCGGTCTGCCTGCCACCCCTCCGAGGAGGGGAATTTGCTTCTTGTTTATAGAGAATCCTCATTCCCCTCTTTGGAGGGGTGCCTCCGCAGAGGCGGGGTGGTTTCAGGAAAGATGACGTTTATAAAAATATAAGCCATTAAAACACTTTGCCACTATCACTTTTTCTATTGATAATCATCTTTCATTTTTTCGGCGTAATAAAAAATGAATTCCGAGACGGTCGGCGCGCCTCTTTCCCTGTCAATACGCGCATTGTAATATATTTTTATTTCTTCAAGATTGCATTTTTTCCACGTTCTGTCAATCGCGCTCTGCATAGCCCGCCAAACGGTAGACATCGGCTTTTTGTGCTTCTTGGCTACTTCGGAATTAACTCTCACACTTCGGTCTTTCATGGTCATCACGATGCCGTCAACCAAGTATTTTTTACCGACATACCTTGAACTAAGCCCGATTTTATCAAATTCGGCATTGATTCGCTTTAAAACTCTCTTTGAAATCTGTTCGGGGCTTTCATTAACCCTCACTTCCTCTGTCACACCGAAAAGCAAAGCCCTGCTCTGAATCACCTCTTTAATTGACATCAGAAACTCTATGACATATTCCGCGCTGTAATTATTCTGCTGTTTATAAAGAATAAAATCAGCACCCGCCTTTCTGGCGACTTCATGGGTGATTGCGCTGTTATTGTTGGTGGTGATTAAGATATAAGGCGGAACCCTTATATCGAATTTTTTCAGCTCAATTAAAAATCTTATCCCGTCCCACTCTCCTTTATGAAGCTCCAAGTCGAGAATCACCACGTCAGGCAAACAGTCTAACGTAATATCGATTGCTTTTGCCGCGTTGTTGGTTACGCCTATCAGCCTCATTTCCGCGATATTGTACAGAACTTTCCCGATAGCCGCGCATGCTACAGCGTCGTCTTCCACGAGCAGAATGGTTAATTGATTATTATGTTTCATTGTCTATTCCTCCAGCCGTTATATTTCTATTATACTACAAATTTCGCAAAACGCAATACCAACTTACACTTATCTACAACAATCTACAGTATTTTGTAATTTTTTTTGATTTCTTTTAGGGAAAAAATAGTGTATAATGACATTAATAAAGGGTTTATGTCGGTTTAGGATAAACTTTCGCCGATACGGAATTGCAGAAGTAAAGTGTAATTACGCGCGCTTTTTACGCTGAAAATGCAAGTTTGTATAAAAAATTTTAAAACTTACAGGAGGAAAATTGAATGGCAAAAAAACTTTTAGCAGGAATCTTGGTAATAATCATGGTGGCGGCGTTAGCTGTAACCGCAAGCGCGGAAGCGGTAAACTACAGCCAGAACTGGAACAACGGCAAAGGCACATCTTCTATTACGCACGGCTCGGCGGCAGGTAACTTCTCCGCAAGCTGGTCACGCTCGTCCGACGGATTCAACTGCGTTATCGGCAGAGGCTGGAATCCGGGCAAAACCAACAGAGCAGTCGGCTACAACGTAGGTTCATACAGCCTTAACCCCTCCGGCACAGGTTGCTCGTACATCAGCCTTTACGGCTGGACACTCAACTCGCTTGTTGAGTATTATGTTGTTGAAATGTGGATTAATTACAGACCTGTAGAAGGTTCAAGAATCGGTACGTGCTCCAGCGACGGCGGTTCATATGACATTTACAAGCATCAGCAGGTAAACCAACCGTCTATCAGCGGAACACAGACTTTCTGGCAAATCTTCAGCGTCAGAACCTCTCAGGCGTCTAAGAACAGCAACAACAAAATCACTTTCTCAAACCATGTAAACGCATGGAGAAACGCAGGCTTCAACCTCGGCAGCACGCACAATTATCAAATGATGGCTGTTGAAGGCTACAACAGCAGCGGCAGTGCCAACTTAACAGTTTGGGACGCTTAAAGCGAAAACCGGTAAGTTCAATGTCTAATTATCGTAATTAGTTAATCCGGCAAACCAAAAGCCGGCGGTAAAAACCGCCGGTGTTGCCGGGTTAAAAAGGTTGTTTAATACAGAAAGGAGCGGTAAAATAAAATGAAAAATGTTTCAGTATTATTATTAATCGTAATTATATTTACAATCGGCGCGTGTTCAGATGATGATTTAACCGGTAAATCTAACGAACAAGCGAGTGAATTTGTTTTTGTGGAGGGCGGCGTTTTCAAAAATAAAAATTCAGTATATTACGAACAGAATAAAACAGTTTCGGACTTTTACATCAGCAGAAATCTTGTTACACAGAAGCAATGGGTTGAAGTAATGGGGGAAAATCCGTCATTTTTCAAAGGAGATAACTTACCTGTAGAAAACGTAAGCTGGTACGACTGCATTGAATATTGTAATAAAAGAAGTGAAAAAGAGGGCTTACAGCCTTATTACAATATAGATAAAAACAATCAGGACGCCCAAAATGATAACGCGATGGATACTGTTAAATGGACGGTAACAATTAACGAAAACGCCGGCGGTTACCGCTTGCCGGCGGAAGCGGAGTGGACATATGCGGCTGAGGGCGGACAGAAAAGCAAAAGCTATATCTATTCCGGAAGCAATGATATAAACGAGGTTGCTTTTTACTTCAGGAATGCGGGTGATACGTTTTTATCAGGGGATTGGCTTTGGAACGAAATCGAAAGCAACCGCAACAGAACCAGACCGGTCGGTTCAAAAAAGTCGAATGAGCTTGGATTATACGATATGTCCGGAAATGTACGGGAATGGTGCTTTGATAAATATGAGGGCGACGACGCTTATAACGGGTTTTCCCGTGTCTGGAAAGGCGGCGGTTGGATTGGTAATGAACCGCCTTGCGAAACGTCTTTCCGCGGTTATTTTGAAGCAAACGGATTCGGTCCGGACCAAGGATTCCGTATATGTGTTAAAATTGTTGAATGATAATTATAATCAATAAACATTATAAATATATAAAATCTATATACTATAAATATCTATATATAAATAAATAAACCGGTAAAAAATAATTTTACCGGTTTATTTATAAAAAGCAGACATTGTAATATTAATTTATTGAATTATGTATATTCGTAAATAAAAGCATATATATGCAATAATACAGCAATATAATGCAATAATATCAAGTGATGATTTCATTCAATTATGCCGAGTTCACGGGCTTTTACAACCGCATCGGCGGCGTTCCCTACTTCTAACTTTCTATACGCAATATTAATATATGATTTGACGGTGTTAGGGGAAAGCCCTGTTTTTTCAATAATCCTTTCCCGTTTATACCCCTGCGCTAAAAACCGGATAACCATTTTCTGCTGACGAGAGAGCTTAACCGGCTTCGTTTTAAGCTCCGCCATAAGTCCTCTGCGCTGTTTGCTGACTGCATATGCGGCAATATACACACTGTTGACATATGCGGCGTTAAGTACACCGGCATTATTTTTACGTTCTGCCTTACCGGATATTTTTTTCAGCACCTGCAAAACAGTCGCGCCTTCATCGGCAATTAGACGTATAAACGAATACGGCTGCATTTCAGACAGCACGGTTTCCATGATGTCCAGAGCTTCTTCTTTTTTATTTTCTGCCCAAAGAACAGCGGAAAGCAGAACACCTGCTTCAGCGGCGTCCTGCGGACGGCGGAAATCCAACGCTGTTTTTCTTACACGTACCGCAAGCGATTTCGCTTTCTCGAATTCACCAAGCACGGTATAAGCGCGGATAACGGTGAAATGCTGATAAAATTTATAAGGTTCAATCGGTTTGCTTTCATTGATGGAATCATGTTCTAACCATTCATGCGCGGCAGAAGCTTCGCCGTTCCATAATTTTACTCTTGCTTTAAATGCAAGAAAATTCGGGCGGAGGAATTCAGCTTTCTCATTGATGAATATCTCAATGCCTTCAAGCAGTCCGGCGAATTCTTTTCTTTTATTTAACGCAAAACAAACCGCCGCAAGGTGCATACGAACCGAAAAACAGATTTCCTTTGTTGTTGAACTTGTTAATTTGTTATAAGCGGTTTGCGTTTCAGTCAATGCTTCGGCTAAATGGTTTTGCTCTAAAAGAAGCCCCGCGTTTATACAGTGTATAATCGGTTCATATTGGCTTTTAAACATTTTTTTGCTTGACTTTAGCCATTCTGCAATTGTTTTTTTGTCCGTAAGCTCATAAAAATCCCGGTTTGCCCTATGCAGAAAAGGAAGCTGAAAGCTATAAGTTGACCTCCTTATTTCACGGTTTTGAAATACCGCGGGCGGAAATTCGTTTAACCGTGTAAAATGCGCTCCGAGCAGGACTTGAGAATCAAGCAGCATAAAAATAAATGCAGGCTCCGTAAACTTTGGGTATTCATTTATAATAAGCGGTAAATTCTGCTTCAGCTTGTTTATATATTTTTCAAACCTTAGTACATCGCCGGTTGAAAAAGACATATATACTAAGGGTTCATACAGCACGGGACATTCTTCGCAGAGCTTTTCAAAATCCGCATTAAACAATGAATCCTTTAAACGGAACACTGTTTCGTGAACAGGAATATCGCTGACCGTCATATACTTATATAATGTATCTAAAATGGTTTTAATATCTCCGCTTTTACAAGCATATTGCGACGCGGTGATAATTTCGCCCTGATTTGCGTAATATTCAGCGGCGGTACGCCATGTTTTTTTCTTATCCGTTTCTGAATACGCCGGCAAGCCGCGCAGAAAATCCAAAAACAAGCGGTGATACCGGTATACACCGTCCTCTCCGTATGTGATGAAAACATTCTGCGCCCGCAAGGTTTCAAACAATGCGCCCGCGCCGGTTATTCCGGTAATTTTTTCGCATAAAGTTACCGGCATTTCATCAATCACAGCAGTCGCAAGCAGAAATGCCTGCGTATTTTTATCCCATTGCTCCCATATATTTTCTTTAATATACGGATTTAAAATGTTTTTGCCGAAGCCCTCCGGCGCGGGTGAAGCGTTTTGAACAAGAAAGCTGACCGCAATCACCCAACCGCCCGTGAAAGAAAACACCGTTTCCGCTTCTTCGGCTGTTATATCTTTCCCGTGCGCACTGAAAAACGCATAAACCTCTTCCGCAGTAAAAGACAGCGCGTCATTACCGATAACCGACACATGCATGCTTTCCATATATTCTGAAAAATACTTGTCCGGTTCACTGCGGCTTAAAATAAGCACAGTAAAGGAATGAGGCAGACGGCGCAGGATAAAGGGAAGCGACTCTAAAATCTCCGAATTCGTAATCGTGTGAAAGTCGTCCAATACAAGTACAAATTCATTTTCTTCTGCGTTGAATTCAGACAGCAGCATAATTGTATGCTCCACAGGCGCGTCATAAAAAGACGGATTCTGTAAAATTTCAATCATGCGGCTGTTATCCGGCTGTACGGAGAGGATTCCGGTACAGAACAGCTTATAAAAAATCGAAACGGCGTTGTCATAAGCATCTAAACCGAGCCATACAGGCTTGCGGTTTATTTGTTTGAGCCATAAAAGGGTTGAAACCGTTTTGCCCGAACCGCCCGGTGCGGAAGCGAAAATCAACTTTTTCTCCGCCGACCGGCTGAAATGCGCAAGAAGTTCACTGCGCGGCGCGGTGATTTCCGGCAGCGGCTGCGGGATATATTTATTGTTTTGAATATTCGGAACGGGCATAAAAATTCTCCTCAGTGCTTTCTTCATTTTATTATAACAGATAAATATCAATTTTTCAACAAAAATTATGAAAATCACGCCCTTGGGCGATTTACTTTCCGACATAGTTTATTATATAATGAATGTATATGTTTTATTATTGCTTGTGTTGCGCGGGAGCAATTACGTGTGGAGGAAATAATATGTGGAATGATTCATTGAGTATCGGCGTGGAAAAAATTGATGAACAGCATAAAATGCTGTTTTCAAAAGTAAACCGGTTGGTTGACGATATTGTTGATAAAGGCGAATACCAGAAAGAAAGGATTATTTCCACCATCCTTTTTTTAAAGGAATACGCCCTTACGCATTTTGCTGACGAAGAAGCATATCAAAAATCAATCAACGACGTAAATTATTTAAAACATAAAAAAATGCACGAAAGCTTTATAGCAACCGTGTTAAAGCATGAGGCAAAAATGGTTGCGTCGGACTTCGCGCATAATGACGTCAGCAAGTTTACAGGCACTTTATTTGCGTGGCTCATCTATCATGTATCCGGCGTTGACCAGAAAATCGGCAAAAACGCGGAAGACATCGCGGCGGATGAAAGCCATACCGATATAATCTGCGATTGCTTCTGTAATGTAATCAGCAACATGATTAATATCAGTAAAGAATCGGTTATAAAATTAAAAGAGCATAATGAAACGTTTGAAAACGCAATTACAGTTAAACATTCATTTACGCACGCAATCAAAGGCTCGGTCTTTTTTAAGTTTTCGATTCCGTTTATCAACGAATTAATCAGCTTAATCACTGAAATTCCGCCGGAAGAAAACGAAATCAATGATTTTGAAAAAACATTTTTACTGCAGATTTCAACCATGACGGTCGAAAATGTTTACCGCCGTCTGTTTGTTGACGAATACGAGCTTAACGAAGCGGAAATATTTATCACCGAAAATGATGAAACGCCCTTGAACGAAAGAATTTCATTTGATACGGGAATCGGAATCGTAGAAGCGGGCTTCGCGCTTACATAAAAAAGTTTATTAATGCGCTTTGTTATAATTATCCGGCAGTAAATTCCAGCAGAAAAATGTAAAAAAATAATAGAAATCACACCCTTGGGTGGTTTAAATTTCATTAAAACTGTTGTATAATGTAATTTAAGCATTTATATAAAGAAACAAATATTAAATATTTTTTCGCGGAGAGAAAGGTTTGAAGGATAAATCCTTCAAACGGGGGTTTGAGCAATACTCAAATTCCGGAAAGGTAAGGGTATAGTTATTATGTCTTGGTTTAAAAATTTAAAAGTAAGAGCAAAAATGATTGTCAGTTTCTTGGTGGTTATCGCATTGATGGCGGTGCTTTCGGTCATTTCCGTCGTTCAGCTCAGAAGCGTTTCTCATACATATGATGTTGTAATCGCTCATGTGGTGGAAGGGCGGCAGGCAATTACGAACTTCCAGAGCAACTTCCGTGACCTCCGCCGTATAATTGCGACTTTATCAACTTATACCGGCTATGATACGGCAAAGTGCGAAGAGTTAATAAACGACGCGCTTGCATCTTATAATACCTCTTTAGGATACTTAGATGCTTATGAAGACGCAGTAAATACCAACCCGAATCTTTCAGCAGACGAGAGAAAACTGCGCATGGACAACTCCGCCGAAGTCCGCAGTATTGCGTTAAAGTATAAAAACGAATTTATGGAACCGATGTTCGACGCCGGACGCAGGAACGACCATGAACTGTCGCTGGAAGTAATTCTGAACGGCGCGCCGATTGCTACGGAAATCCGCGGCGCGGTTCAGGCAATTCTCGATGTGTCGAACGACGCGGTAACGACAAATACATCCAGCGCGGAAAACGCGACAAACACAACTACGTACTTATTGATTGCAATCGCAGGTGTTGCGGCTATTATCGCAATGGTTATCGCATTATACATAGCAAGCTTAATCAGCAAACCGATGATTGTGCTTTCCGGCTTTATGAAAAACGCGGGTGCAACCGGCGACATCACGCTCAGACCGGAGGATGTGAAGAATATTTCCGAGCTTTCTCAGGTAAGAGATGAACTCGGCGAAACAATCGGAGCAACCGCTACCTTTATTAAGCATGTTACGCATATCGCCGAAGAACTCGAAACCGTTGCAAAAGGTGACTTAACAACGAGAATTGAATTCCTCTCCGAAAAAGATGTTATGGGAATCGCCGTACAGCGGATGGTTGACAATCTCAGCAATATGTTCAAAGAAATCAACAGCTCTACAGAACAGGTTTCCCACGGCTCAAAGCAAGTCGCGGACGGCGCGCAGACGCTCGCGCAAGGTTCGACCACGCAAGCGGCGTCAATCGAACAATTATCAAGCTCCATTGCGGAAATCTCCGAAAAAACCAAAACCAACGCCGTTACGGCGGATAAAACCGCAAAGCTTGCCGAATCCATTATGAGCAGTGCGGAAAAGGGAAGCCGTCAGATGGATGAAATGATGGGCGCGGTTCAGGATATAAATATAGCAAGCCAGAACATCAGCAAGGTTATTAAAGTTATTGACGACATTGCGTTCCAGACGAATATCCTTGCGCTTAACGCGGCAGTAGAAGCGGCAAGAGCAGGTGCGCACGGTAAGGGCTTCGCAGTTGTTGCGGAGGAAGTTCGTAACCTTGCGGGTAAATCTGCGGAAGCGGCAAAGGAAACCGGCGACATGATTCAAAACTCTATGGCGAAAGCTGAGCTGGGCACAAGAATTGCGGGAGAAACCGCGGCAAGCCTTACGGAAATCGTAGCAGGTATTACTGAAAGCAGCGAATACATCAGAGAAATCGCCCGTGCGTCCGACGAACAGTCCACCGGAATCAGTCAGATTAATACAGGCATCGACCAAGTGGCGCAAATCATTCAGCAGAACAGCGCGACAGCGCAGGAAAGTGCGGCGGCGTCCGAAGAAATGAGCGGACAGTCTACTATGTTACAAGACCTGATTGCACAGTTTAAATTGAAGTAATACTAATACCTCATTAAAATGTAATACGGAGTGTTTTGCAATGAAAAATTTAAAAGTCAGCAGAAAAATAATGGTAGGGTTCGGAAGCTCAGCGGCGATGATTTTGATTATCACTGTGATGATTTTCATATCTAATATAAGTACGTCGATGAACATAGAACTTGTCAAGGTGAATACAACCCTGCTTAATGATTATGACGAGTTTGTTAAAAATTATTGGGAAGCGCGGGTTGAATCGGTTAAACTGCTGACCTCTCTTGACGCGGAGGTATACAATAAAACAACAGCTTACATAAACGAATCTTATAAAAAACTCGGAGAAATGCGGGAATATATCAGCGGGAATAAAATTTTCGCAGAGCATATTCAGGCAATTGACAGGATTGAAGCGGATTTAGACAAATGGAAGTCTGCCA
Organism: Oscillospiraceae bacterium; assembly: GCA_009782265.1. Taxonomy (GTDB): domain Bacteria; phylum Bacillota; class Clostridia; order Oscillospirales; family Ruminococcaceae; genus Ruminiclostridium_E. The sequence goes on from WRJM01000010.1 coordinate 20,949, forward strand.
TTGACGCATTAGGAGCAAGCAACGCGGCTCTGAGCAAAGCAATTGACAACAGCAGGACGCAGCAGCTGCTTCTCAGAGCGTCGGCAGGTTTAACGTATGATAATCAGCAGTTTCTTTGGGTCGCGGAAGCGCAGGACGATACGATTTCCGCAGAAGACAGGCTCCGCAGGGGAAGCCGCTTAGATGAAACCGTCGGATTTGTACGCGAAATTGAAGCTTTAATCGGGGATGGCGAATACATGTTCAGCTCCCGCGACACCTCCAAAAGCGATGTTTTTGTTGAAAGTCTTGACAATATTATAGACCTTATTCAGGAGAACGGCGACGTTGCGAGAAACCAAGGCACGCAAGACACCGCATACGCGACCGTCGCGGCTTTGAATGACTATAAAACCGCGTTCCATGAATTCAGAAATTTAAACATTAAAAACATGCAGGATATAAAAACGCTTGCGGAATCGTCCTTGGACGATGTACTTGAACTTTCCGATACGCTGATGTCTTCGGTTGTCGGGGCGGTTAATTCCACCGCTTCCACAAACCGTTCTTCTCAAATCGTGGTTTCCGTGATTGCGATACTTTCAATAATCGCAACAATTATACTTTCCCAGTACATTTCAAGCATCATCAGCAAGCCAATCGTTCTGCTGTCAAGATTTTTGAATAAAGCGGGTACTACCGGCGATATAACAGTCAGCTCACAGGAACAGGCGGCTTTGGACAGCTTTATGAAGTATCGGGATGAGGTCGGGCAGATGATGAAGAACTGCGGTGCTTTCATTGACCACGTTGTTAATATTGCCGGAAACTTAGAAGAAATGGCAAAAGGCGATTTGACAGTAGAGGTAAGACGGCTCTCCGATACTGACGTTCTCAGCAATTCATTAAACGATATGGTTGACAGTCTTAATAATATATTCGGCGAAATCAACACTTCCACCACGCAGGTATCCAGCGGTTCAAATCAAGTTGCAGAAGGAGCACAGTCTTTGGCGCAAGGTTCGACCGAACAGGCGTCTGTTGTGGATGAACTTACAGCCGAAATTTCAGAAATCGCTAAAAACACCAGAGATAATGCTGAATTAGCGAAGCAAGCCGCGCAACTCGGCGATACAATCAAAGCAAACGCCGAAAGAGGAAGCCATCAAATGGATGAAATGATGAAAGCTGTTGATGAAATCAATCAGGCAAGCCACAGCATCAGTAAAGTCATTAAGGTTATAGATGATATAGCGTTCCAGACCAATATTCTTGCTTTGAACGCCGCAGTTGAAGCCGCCCGTGCCGGTCAGCACGGCAAAGGGTTTGCGGTTGTTGCGGAAGAGGTTCGTAACTTAGCGGGAAAGAGCGCGGAAGCGGCGAAGGAAACAGGGGAATTAATTTCAAACTCAACAGAGAAAGCGGAATTAGGCGCGAAAATTGCCGGAGAAACCGCCGCAAGTCTTAATGAAATTGTATCAGGTATTAATGAAAGCAGCCGGATTGTCAACAGTATTGCCATATCATCTGATGAGCAGTCCAAGGGAATTGAACAAATCAACACCAGTATCGAACACGTTTCAACCGTTGTACAGCGGAACTCGCAGACTGCCGAGCAGAGCGCGGCGGCTTCCGAGCAAATGAACAGCCAATCCGTTATGCTGGAAGATTTGGTTGCCCAGTTTAAATTAAAGCAATATTAAAAGTTGATATATCAAATGGTAGGGGCGAACCGGCGCAATGCGCATGTTCGCCCTTATATTTGTGTATATCGTTTGTAGGGGCGGGGCTTGCCCCCGCCCGCAAAAAACCGTAAACCATCGGGCGGGGACAAGCCCCGCCCCTACAGTTATATCTAACGGGTTCTGCCATTGTCTGCACGCGACGCCGGCAGAGTCCCCGGTTAAATAAGCCAAAATAATTATTCTACGAATTTTTAAGATTATCGGTATTGAATTGAAGATACCCGTAAATCATTTGCAACGCCTGCGCCCTTGTAATTGAAGAACCCGGGTTTACGGCAGTTGTATTCGCCGGCAGAATCCCCATTGATTTTGCGAACATAAAGTATCCTAAATCCTTGTCATCATTTTTCACGTCCGTGAAAGGGGAAGTGAAAATACCCGGCAGTTCCGCGAATTTCTTTCCGCCGAGTGCTGTTACAAAGCACTTGACCGCGTTGCGGCGGGAAATGGTTGCCGATGTTTTTTCTTCGTAAATAAACATTCTGTAATCATAATAAAAGTCTTCCCAGTCGGTTGAAACATTGCCTACAAGATTGATGAAATCGGCTTCGGAGATTCTTGCGTCAGGGCGAAGCTCGCCGTTTATCGCCGGCAGACTTATACCGTTTTCGGAAAGCTTCTGCGCTATATCTTTAATCGCATGGTTCTCAATATCGCTGTAGCCGCTGTTTCCGTTAGCACTGCTGAGCGGAGTGATTTTTTCGCCGTAGTAATTCACAATGCTGCCGGTGAAAGCGTCAAGCATGAAATAAGGCATGGTGTAAAGAAGCGCGGTTGTGATTCTGTTGTTACGGCTGACGTTGATGTAATAAGCAAATTCCAAATCAACCTGCTCATATAATTTATCCAAAGCGGCTTTTTCGCTGAGCATGGAAGAAACGGCAGGGAATTTTACGTCAGAGTAGTTATAACCGAAACTTCTAATCAGCCCTTCTGTGTTTGTTTCAACCCAAATATTGTCGTTTTCGACCGGTATGCCGTTCACATATCTTGTATACACATAATATCTGCCGTAAATTAACTGAAAAGCTTTGCCGTCATAACTTCTTTCGTTATAAGCGAGATTTTCAGCGTGTTCAAGCTTATATTCGCTGAACTTGCTTCCCATGTAAAACTTGAGTGCTTCAGTTATTTTACTGTCAACGGCAGAAGCGTTGATTTTATCAGAATATTCATAACTGTAAACATCGAAACCTTTAATTTCGCCTGTTTTGGCATTAACGCTTGCGGAACCGTTCGTGAAGTATATATTCCAGTAATAAATGTCCTTGTTGAAATAATCCTGCGACAAGTGCGCGGAATAAACCTCGTCATTTTTGGTAAAAGCGTTGTATTTATCATTGATAATGATTTCAGCCGCTTTTTCTAAAGTGAGCAGACCTTTTTCCTTTTCAACTGCCGCAAGCTCGGCTGTGGTAAGCCCTCTGTCACCGCCCATGCCGCCGGTAGCCGCCACATCTGCCGCCATTTCGCCTTCTGCCATATTGTTATACGCATATTCACCGTGGAAGTTGGGGTTAAATCTTGAAATTTTGCCGGTGAAAGCGTCAAGATACTCATTTGATTTCGGCAGGTATAAAAGCGATGCTGTCTGTGTTTTCTTGCTGTAATCCGTTGAAACGCGGTAAACAGGGGTTAAACCGATTTCTTTAGTATAGCTTTCCTTAATTTTAGCTTGATTTAACATGTCTTTCGGGTCTTTAAAGCTTGCGTTATCCACCCACGAAAAATGATAGTTTAAAAGTTCGCCCGTGTTCTTGTTGAGCGTGATGTATCCGCCGTTTGCGTTTACGGTAATCCCGTTTTCAACGCGGCTGATTGAAAAACCGCAGTTGGTTGAATTGATGTTGGAGCTGAAACTGTTTTCATCAATTTTCACGCTTGCGTAAATATCGGGGTTAAGATTTTTCGCGTAATCAATCGCCTTGTTGTAAAGCTCCTTGTTGGACATCGCGGCAAAATGCGCCGGTGCTCTGTATTTGCTTGAATTTTTGTCGCTGTCGTTCGCGTAGTAGCTTGTGATAATATTGCCGCTGATTCTGACGCTTATATAAGCGTAGCGGGAATCGGATTCAATAGACCAGTGCAGTTCAAAAACATTTGCACCGTACTGCACATAGCTTGAAAAGTCAAAGTTTTTGTACTCGTCCGGGATATTGACGCGGGATTTAGCAGTGAGAATTGCCTGTTCAAGGGCTTTTTCGTCCACCTTTACGGAAGACGCGGAGAAGCTGTAGTCCGGTTCTTCAACCATCGGAGCAGCAGGTTTCACATCTGCCGCGAAAGCAGTTTGTGAAAGTGAAAGCGTTATACATAACGCAAGCAGGATGACCGTGATTTTTTTCTTCATGGGTTTGTTTCCTTTCTGAAATTAAATTTAAAAATGTCTTCTTATTAATAAAACAATATTTGGAGCGGAAAGGTTGCAAAAAATATTAATTTTTTTACTAAAGATTTCCGCCGTTACAACCGATAAGATTTATAAGGATTAATAAATTACATTATTTTTTAAGTTTTTAGGCAGGGTAAGCCGGAAAGGGTTCAAAATATGGCTACGATTAATAATACAATTTCGGCGAATTATGTTTCGTCGAATAAAATGACAAAAAATGAAATTGACGAGCTCCGCAAAAAAATAAACGACCTTGACAAGGATTCGACATTGACTGCGGAACAGCGCACAGCAAAGAAAAAGGAATACAATGAACAGATTGACGCTTTAAAGGAAGAAACCAAGGCGGGGCAGAGCGCGTCGCTCGGGAATCTGCAAGGCGGCATGATGGGGCTTTTCGGCGGGAATACAGATTTAAACCAAACAGGGTTTGACTTTTTCTTCGGCGCGGGCGCGTCCATGACATCGCTGAAAACCATAAACAGTGCGCGTTTGGGCATCGAAAGCCGCGCAAGGACGTTAATGTCCGAAATCAGAATGGACCAACTGCGCGGTGCGGATACATCCTACAAAAGAGAACAGTTAGCCAATTTGACCGAAAACCTGAACATCATGGATAAAAACCTCAGCAATAATATTGATAAAGCAATCAAAGACCCTCTGCCGGCGGATAAAAACCAGCCGTCAATCATTGATAAAATCAATGCCGACCTGAAAAAAATACAGGAACAGGAAGAGAAAAAAGTTCAGGAAAAATACGGTGAAAGGGAAGCCCCTGAGGAAACTAATAAAGACTGATAAAAATAAAATTTTATAGTTTATGAAAAACGGTGAAACTTAACGGTTACACCGTTTTTTAAGGAGGTTTTATGAAAAGATATATATTCTATTTTATTTGCTTATTTTCAATTTTTTTAATTTATGATATTTTACAGGACGGAATTATTATAACTTTTTCGCTTGGTGCGAGCGGGTTTATACTGTTAATAAAGCCGATTAGAAAATGCTTGGAAAAAGAAAAATGTGCTAAAACCAAAATAAAATTTTTAAAGTGCAACGAAATTTGCTTGTATGACATAAGAAATTCGCTGTACGGATATGTGCTCGGCGGTTTATTCGGTACTGCTTTCAGTATTTTGAATACGGTCATTCATATAAACTTTTCCGGTTTTAGCATTGATTTTGCCGGAGCGGCAATAACAGCGGCGGCGACTGTACTGACAGCATTTTTTATGTATAAGTTAAACACGCCGCACCCGCCGGCGGCAGCGTTTGCTTTCGGATTAGCGGCAGTCAGAGAAGATGTTTTTAACGCACCTTTTGCTTTATCATTGATTTTATCCGTTGCCGCGGCGTTATTTTTTGTTATAATGATGTGTGTTATAAGATATATGTTTGATAAGCGTGCTTTATAGTAAATTAAAGTTTTTCAATCTTCGCGAAATTCGCCATGATTTTTTTCGTCCCGACCTTGTCGAACATGATTTCAAGCAAGGTATCCCCGCCCATCGGATTCACGCCGATAACTGTTCCCTGCCCGAAGATTTTATGATTAACCCGTTCGCCGTCCGTATAGACTGCCTGCGGGTTTGAATTAACTGCGGCGCGGTTTTTGTCAACACCGGAAACAGGAACATAAGCGGTATTTTTTTCAGTCGATTTAATTATAACAGGAGAATCTTCTTTTTGGAATAAAACAAGCACGGGCGGGATTTCCCTGATGAACCTTGTCAGTTTATTCCTTTGCGTATGCCCGAAAATTAAACGTTCCTGTGCGGCGGTTGCATATAATCTTCTTTTAGCGCGGGTAATAGCGACATAAGCAAGCCTGCGCTCCTCCTCCACTTCAATAGGGTTATCTGCGGTTTTATAAGACGGGAAAATATTTTCTTCCGCGCCTGTGATAAACACGGTATCGAATTCCAATCCCTTCGCTGCGTGCATGGACATCAGAACGCACTTGTCCTCATCTCCGTCGTAACTATCCATATCGGCAATTAAAGCCGCCTGCTCAAGGAATCCGGACAAACCGCTGTCCGGATTTTCTTCGCAGAATCGAACGGCGGCGGATTTAAGCTCGTTAATATTCTGCAAACGCATTTCGCCCTCTGTACCTTCATTCCGTAGCATTTCCGCATAACCGCTCTGCTCAAGCACATCGTCGATTAAATCCGGCAAATAACGCTCAGAACTGCCCAGTTCCCGCAGAACCGCGGCAAACGGAACAAGCACCTTTGCTCTTTTATAAAGCGTTGCATATTCTTCCGAACGCTCCATGACCTCAATCGGATTGATTCCTAAGCCTGAAGCAATTTTCTCAATTTCCGCCTGTGTGGTACTGCCGATTGAACGCTTTGGCACATTAATAATCCTGCGAAGCCTGACCGTATCATCGGGGTTTTCAATCACGTTTAAATAAGCAAGAATATCCTTGATTTCCTTACGCTCGTAAAACCGCACACCGCCTATAATCCTGTAAGGAATCCCGGACGCGGCAAGCGCAAGCTCAACTGTTCTGGACTGCGCGTTCATGCGGTAAAGCACGCAGTTATCCGAATATTTTCTGCCGTCCTGCACGTTGCCGGCGATTGTTTCAGCGATGAACCGGCTTTCACTGCGTTCATTCAAAAAAGTATGTACTTCTATTTTTTCGCCCTTGCCGAGATTTGACCAAAGCGTTTTATTTTTACGTTGGGTATTGTTTTTAATAACACCGTTCGCGGCTTCCAAAATGGTTTCGGTACTGCGGTAATTCTGCTCTAACTTAACGGTAAAAGCCTTGAATTCCTCTTCAAAGCTTAATATATTCTCAATTGTCGCTCCTCTGAAACGGTAAATGCTCTGGTCTTCGTCACCCACAACGCAAAGATTGCCGGCGGACGGTAACCGTCCGCATTGCCTTGTAAGCAATGAAATTAACTTATACTGTGCATGGTTGGTGTCTTGATATTCGTCAATCATAATATACTCGAATTGCCTCTGCCATTTTTCAAGCACTTCGGGGACGGCTTCAAGCAATTCGACCGTTTTCATAATTAAGTCGTCGAAATCAAGCGCGTTGGACGTTTTTAAACGTTTTTGGTAATGATTGTAAATCTGCTGCGTCACTTCAAGGATAAAATCCGTTTTACCGTCCCGGACGGTAACGAATTCTTCAGGGGTTTGAAGCTTGTCCTTTGCGCGGGAAATCATATTCTGTATTTGCTTGGGATTCCATGCCTTGTCGGACATATTCAAATCACTCATGCAAGCTTTAATTACCCGCAAGCTGTCATCGGTGTCATAAATCGTAAAATTGCTTTTAAACCCGATTGCCTCAATCCCGCGGCGCAGAATTTTCACGCAGGTTGAATGGAACGTACCCGCCCAGACATCGTCAGCGTTCACATTCATTTTAGAAAGGCGGGTTTTCAGCTCCGCCGCCGCCTTGTTCGTGAACGTCACGGCTAAAATCCGCCACGGCGCGGTTCCTTTATTGATTATATTAGCGACGCGGTAACAAAGAACGGTTGTTTTTCCGCTTCCCGCCCCCGCGATAATGAGAAGCGGTCCTTCAGTACGCAAGACCGCTTCCCTTTGCATAGGATTTAATTTTTCAAGTGCTTCTTCAAAAGATTGCTGTGCTGTGGTGTTCATAATGTTCTCCGATTTTTAATTTAATCCTTGTAATGTAGGGGACGCCCTGCGTGGCGTCCCGCTTTGATTTTGCGCGGTTTATATCGGGACGCCACATAGGGCGTCCCCTACGGTTTTAGTCCTGATTTACCGGCGGGGTGTACGTGTTTTGGTTTGTATTCGTGTTTGCTGCGTTACCTGCGCCGAGCACCACGAACGGATTCACGCCGTCCCCGATTACCTGCGGCAGAATACCGTTCCAGTTCTGGATTTTGAGGTATTCTATATACTGCGGGCTTGCGGTAAGTTGTTCTTGAATAAGCGCAATTGCTTCGGCTTCCGCCGCCGCTTCTGTCGTTATACGGAATGCCTGCGCTTTAGCGGAGATTTCTATTTGCTCAGCTTCTACTCTTTTTTCTTCGGTTCTGTGCCGCATTTGTACAACGTCCTGCTCAGCGACTACCTTATTCTCAACAGCTTCTAAGAATCTGGCTTGGAAGTTGATGTTCTCAATTGAGAAAGAGGTTAAAATAACGCCTCTTTCAATCAGCCACGCAAATAGTTCTTCTTCGATTTTCTGCTGGATTTCAAACCTTGACTGTACAAGCATATCCGCGTCATATCTGCCTATAATATCTTTTGCGATTCTTTGGACATTCGGTACAAAATACCGGTCTTTTATGTTGTCAATACCCACGTCTTGAATTAAATAAGAAAGACGGTCCTGCTGAAAACGGTAAGTCGCTTTCAAATGCAGGTCTGTTACCGGCTGGGTGTCTTTTGTAAACGCGTCCCCTTCAAACAGATAAATCTGCTCACGAATATCCACGTGCTTGACTTCTTCAATAAAAGGAATTTTAAATTGAAGCCCCGCTTGCAAGTCGTCCTTGACGATTTTGCCAAACTGATACTTTACACCGATAAAGCCCTCATCAACGGTCGTGAAACAATTGAAAAGTACAATCAGCGCAATGACGATAATAATAACAATCAGCGCGGTTTTTCCCGCTTTCTTGCCGTCAATGCTCATGTTTCCGTTGTTTCCTGTTGAAAATTTAATTTCTGCCATTTGTTTTTCCTCCGTATTTTTTATTTTGTGTAAATATTATTTACTATTATATCATGTTTTCTATACGTTTGTCAACTGCGGAAGTTCTTCCCCGACTGTCAACTCTTCAGCTATCTCGTCGCAACAAGCTGCGGCGGCCAACTGACTATACGCTTGCGTAAGCATTAGTTTAATCCTGTTGATTTGATTGACCTCCGACGCGCCCGGGTCATAATCCACCGCGATAATGTTTGAATCAGGATTGCGGCGTTTCAGCTCGCCGATGACCCCCTTGCCGGTTACATGATTAGGCAGACAGGCAAACGGCTGCATACAGATGATGTTATTCACGCCCGCGTGAAGCAGTTCAAGCATTTCCGCCGACAAGAACCAGCCTTCTCCTGCGATGTTTCCGGTGGAAACAATGCCGTCCACTAATTTGCGCATGTCGGAAATCTTCATAAATTCGCCGAATTTTGTGCCTTTACAGCTTTGCAGATACGGCTTTTCCAACCATTCAAACAGTTTAATCGCAAGATTTGAGAAGAACTTACGTTTCCCCGAAACGGTCAGTAACTCCGCTCTTGTATTGGCGTGGTCGCAGATGTAGTAGATGAAACCCATCAAGTCCGGTACAACCGCCTCCGCGCCCTCTTTTTCCACCAAATCAATCACGTTATTATTCGCAATCGGGTGATATTTAACGAGAATTTCGCCCACAATCCCGACTCGCGGTTTCTGTATGTCAAACACCGGCAGTTCCGCAAAATCCTTGACAATTTGCCTGATGTTTTTCTTGAATTTACGCAGGCTGAACGATTTTAAATCTTCCTTGAGTTTTTGCTCCCACCGTGCGTAAAGCCGGTTTGCAGAGCCTTTTTCCATTTCATAAGGTCTTGTCTTATACAGACAGCGGCAAAGCACATCGCCGTAAATCAACGCGGTAAAGCCGCGGAAAGCCAGCGCGGGCGAAATCTTGAAGCCGGGGTTTTTTTCAATGCCCACAAAGTTCAGCGAAATTAACGGGATATTGCCGTAACCGCCGTCAGCAAGGGCTTTTTTCAATAACCCTACGTAGTTCGTTGCGCGGCACGCTCCGCCCGTTTGTGTAATCATCAGTGAAGTGTTTTCAAGGTCATATTTCCCGCTTTCAAGCGCGTACATAAACTGCCCGACCGTCAAAATCGCAGGATAGCAGGAATCATTGTTGACGTATTTCAGCCCTGCGTCAACCACTTCTTTTGAACAGTCCCGCAGAATTTCAAGGTTATACCCGCAGTACCGGAACGCCGTTTCCACGAGTTCAAAATGTACCGGCGACATCTGCGGCGCAAGGATTGTATGTTTTTTACGCATTTCTGCAGTGAAAGACGGCGGTTTTTTATACCCATTGTATATTCCGGGTTGATTTTTGTTTTTTCGCTCTCTTTCTTCAATTACCGAAATCAGTGAACGCAGGCGAATCCTTGCCGCGCCGAGGTTATTCACTTCATCTATTTTGAGCGTCGTGTACACCCGCCCGTGACCGTGCAGAATTTCCTGCACTGCGTCGGTGGTAATAGCGTCAAGCCCGCACCCGAACGAATTAAGCTGAACAAGCTCTAATTCAGGCGTTTTCCCCGCAAGCGTCGCCGCTGAATATAACCGCGTATGATACATCCACTGGTCAACTACCCGAAGCGGGCGTTTCGCTTTTGCCGCATCAAGATGCGCCACACTGTCTTCAGTCAGAACCGCAAAGCCGTAGCTGTTCACCATCTGT
>WRJM01000011.1 GCA_009782265.1 Oscillospiraceae bacterium
TATCGGAATTATAGGGCTTTTAGGGCTTTCAGGCTGTGCCGATACAAGATTTGTTATGAACATAGCAGGCATTGAAGTCCGCGCGGGCGAATATATCAACGCGCAAGTTTCCGCTACGCAGAGCGCGGCGGCGAAATTCAGGGAAGAAAACCCCGATACGGATGTAAACGCTGACGGTTTTGATTATTTTAAGCAAGAGGTTGAAGGAAAAAGCTTCAGCGACTGGGTTTATGACAAAACATTAGAAATGCTGAAAGAGCGTGCGGCAAACAGCTTATTGTTTGACGAACTCGGTTTATCTTTTACAGAGTTGGAAATACAGGAAATCCGCGAATATGTCGAATCCTTGTGGCAAAGCTCTGAAAATCTTGCTGAAGCGGGTTTAAAAGAAAAAACATGGGGCGAGCTGTATGAAAGCATCGGAATCGGAAAAACTTCCATTGAAGAAGTTTTATTATACGGCAGAAAAGCGGAGAAGGTTTTTCACGCTTATTATGACCCTGACGGTATTCAGGGCGTTCCCGAAGATGTGCTGATGCAAATGTTCACTGATGATTATGTGCGTTTTCATTTGATTGAGGTTTATTTAACCGATGACGATAACAATCCGATTACTGATGAGGATATTTTAAAGGATTTTGAAAATAAAGCAAATGAATTAGCGGACAGATTAAACGCAGGAGATTCCTTTACCGTTGTGAACCGGGATTTCTGGGATTTCCGCTACGCTTATTTTGAAGAAGAAGCTGAAGAAACCGAAGAATCAGAAGAAGAAGCCGAACCGGAAGAAGCTAATAATGATTCGGAAGAACCGGAGCAAGATGTAACAGAAGATGAAAACGAAGAATCCGGCGAAACTGACGAAACGGACGGAGAAGCCGAAGACGATATAGATTACGAAGCCTTATATGATGAATATGATAATATGTACAGCGAGTTAATCGCCAGAACGGACCAGCCGTATTTTTACACCCAAATGAATGATGAAACATATGCTTTGCCGGAGGAGGCGCACGATTTTCTGATTCATATGGATTTAAATACAGCGGCGGTTTTTAAAACCGACGAATGTTATTTTGTTTTCCAAAAGCTTGATATTTATGAGCGCGACGACTGGTTTGAAACCTTTAGAGAAACCCTGCTCCATGACCTCAAGGGTGATGAAATGAATGAGCTTGTAAAAGAAAAAGCCGTCACGCTTGACGTTTCATTGAATCAGGCGGCAATTAAACGGTATAAACCGGAAAAATCGGCGAAAAAAGGATTAATTTAATTTTAAGAGGGCGTAATATTTAATATATTGCGCCCTGCTTTTACAGGGGGTTCTTTTTTGATGCGGGTTAATAAGAAATTAATCGCCGTTGTATTTTTGATTATGATTCTGCCGCTGACCGCTTCAGCGGTAACTGTTTCACACGCGCCGGAAAACAGCAACGCCTTTAATGACGCTTTTGATTTATATGAAAACGAAAGCTTCCCCGATATTGAAATTATATTAAATGCTGAACGTTTAATTTTTAGCGGGAATAAAATTACTTGCAGTTTCAGGGTAAGAGAAGCGGGTTTTTACGCTTTAGAAATCCGGTATGCCGCATTGCCCGCTGAAACATTTACAGAAACTATTGACCTAACGGTTGCTTTAAACGGAGCGCAAACCCCTGTAAGCCTGTACCGAATCCGTGAGGGCGGTCAGCTTTTGAAAGATATGAATATGAATGACCTCCCGCCGGTTACAAGCGAATATTCCGGCTGGATAAATACATTTGTCAAAAGCGGTGTTTACAGCAATCCGGTTTATTTTTACCTTGAAGCGGGCAGAAATGAACTTGTCGTCACCGGCATTGACGAAACCTGTGCGTTTGAACGCTTTACGTTCAAAAATATTAAAAAGCCGCCGCGTTATGATGAAATTAAACCGTCGGAAGCGGAAATACAAAACACACCGGCGTTTGAAACCGGTAACGAAATCGGCTCTTACACGATTTTTATGCAGGGCGAAACCCCTGCTTATAAAACAGACGCGAATCTGCGCGCAACAAGCGACCCCAATCATTATCATATTGTACCGTCAAGCCCGTCACTGCGGCTTTATAACACGCTCGGCGGCGAAAATTCATGGTCAAAACCCAGGCAGTCCGCTGTTTGGGAATTTAGTATACCCAATGACGGGTATTACCGCTTTTCATTAAAAGTACGTCAGAATCTGAATGAACACAGTTCTTTCAGGCGGGTATTACTTGACAACGCTGTTCCCTGCGCGGAATTTTATGCTGTTGAATTTAAGTACAGCAAGGATTGGTACAGGCATGATTTATTTGATACGTATATTTTTTTGGAAGCCGGTGCGCATACGCTGATGCTTGAAGCGGTCTGCGGCTTTGAAGAACAGGTTATTTCCCCGCTTGAACTTGATTATATTGAAATCGCCACCGCACATGAATCATTTAAAAAAATTGAAAATAATTTTTCACGGAAGCTCAGATTCGGATTCAGCCGGGTAGTTAATTCTTATTTTACAAGCTATACGGAAATATCGGAAAAAAGCAATTCTGACACCGTAAATATTTGGGTAAACGCTGACCGCGAAACAGCTTTTCTTATTCATAATTTAAGTCTTGATTTTTTATCCGGAAATAAACGCGGCGTTGCAATATCCCTTGTATCCGGCTCTGTTTTTGAAGCCGCTATCGCCGGCAAAGGACCGGACGCCGCGCTTTTCGTCAGTAATGAAGAAATCAATATGCTTAATTCCCGAAGCTTATTGTCAGAAAGCGATGAGGTTCAAGGCTTTGTTCTGCTTAAAAATAAAAATAACGCTCATGCGGAGCAAGCGGCAGGGGAATTTTTAGCATGGTTTTATTCGCCGGAAATTCAAGCTGTTTTCACAGAAAATATCTTGGCGGTTCAAGGGGGGTTAGGCGGTTGAGTAAGCGTTTACCGCATATAATCAGTAACAATAAAATTATAAAAAACGCGGGCGTTTACGCAATCATCGCTCCTTTTTTCCTGCTGTTTTTTATTTTTTACGTGCTTCCCTTTTTTATGAGTATCACAACCGCTTTCACCAATTACAACATGGCAACTGAAACGCTTCATTTTTCGTGGTTTGGAAATTTCCGTACCTTAATTAACTATTCCGATTTCAAGGAAGCCCTTTTTAATACGCTCGGCATCGCTGTTCTAACGCTTGTAACCGGCTTTTTCCTTACGGTTTTATTTGCGTGGCTGATTGGCTTCATGCCTGCCTTTTTCCGGTACTTTTTTATTTTCGCGCTGTTTATTCCGTTTTTTACAAGTAATCTTCCCATAACGTGGCGGTTTATTTTTGATGAATTTATCAGCGTTGAAATCACGCCGTTTTTGAAAATCCTGTTCATTAAAATCTGGCTTTCTTTCGGATTGGGATTCATTGCGCTTGTAATGGGAATGAGGCGTATTCCGCGTGAGCTTTTTGACGCCGCAAAGCTTGACGGCACGGGAAACCGCGTTCGTGAGCTGTTTTACATTATACTGCCCGCCATAAAGCCGCAGTTATTATTTATGGTTTTCATGCAGATTATTTTAGCGTTCGGTCTGAACGATGCTGATTTATCGGCGGGCGGTTACGGAGAAATATTTATTTTTGAAACCTTACCGGCGCAGATTTACAAATACGGTGCGGAATATTTTGAAATGGGCAGAGCCTCTGCCGCAAGCGTGTTCTTGTTTGCGTTCGCAGGGTTTGTTTATTTTGAAATCCGTTATTTTTTCGGGAGGTGGAAAACCGAATAATGCTCAGAACATTCATCAATATTTTTGCGTTTCTGCTGTTGACGGCAATTGCTTTCATTATGCTGTTTCCGGTTGTTTTAACATTCACGGAATCCGTTTTTGAATCCGGTTTCAATTCGCCGCTGACCGCACGGAATTTCACAGATTTACTCTTTACCGAATTTGATTTGCCCGTCCTTTTCCCGCGGTATTTCATTAATTCGGTTATCATCACAGCCGTTATTGTTATTTTGCAATTATGGCTGACAACGCCCGCCGCCTACGCTTTGGCGAAACTTACGTTCCCGGGCGTAAAGTTCCTGAACACTGCGGTTGAGCTTGGCTTGTTTTTCGGGATTACAGGCATGGGCGGATTGTTTACTTCACAGTATATCATTTTAAATAAAATGCACTTAATTAACACCTATCCCGCTTTGATTCTACCGGCGGTTTCCGCGCCGCTTGCCGTGTTTTTACTAAGGCAGTTTATCAAGCAAATCCCTGACGACTTAATCCACGCCGCCCGAATCGACGGCGTATCGCATCGGAAAATCTGCCGTGATATTATTATCCCGAACAGCAGACCGGCGCGCATTACGGTTGTGATTTTAGCAATTAGCGGTTCATGGCAGGCAGGGGTTTATAACTTTGTTTACAGCGAAGAAATGAAGACGATTTCTACGGTTATAAACAAAATCGGGCATGAAAACACCGGGGTTGCCTTTGCGCTGTCGGTCGTGCTGACGGCTTTACCGCTTGGGTTTTATATGCTTTATCACAAAAACATTGCGGAAACGCTGGCTTTCGGTGAATTGAAATAAAAAATGTGTTTGAAATCAAACACATTTTTTATTTATCCGTTCCGTTGATGATGCGCGCGCTTTTCGGCGGAACGCATAAATGCGTTCCCTACTCGTTTTATTTAATTTTAAATTTATCAATCAGGTTATGCAGAAGCACGGACTGCTCGCTCATTTCACTGCTGGACGTTGCGGATTCTTCCGCCGTCGCGCTGTTTTGTTCCACGATTTTTGAAATATGCTCAATACTGATATTAATCTGATTGATTTCTTGGTTCTGCTCACTGCACGCGGCGGCGATTTCATTCACCAAAACCGCGCTTTCACTAATACCGCTGATGATTTCGTCAAACGAAACCACTGTTTCATCTGCGATTTGCGCGCCGAGCTTTGCTTTTTCAAGGGAATTGGCAATTAAATGTTCGGTGTCCTTTGCCGCTTCCGCGCTTTTGGACGCAAGGTTTCTGACTTCCTCCGCCACAACCGCAAACCCCTTGCCCGCGTCCCCTGCCCGTGCGGCTTCAACCGCCGCGTTTAACGCTAATATATTCGTCTGGAAAGCAATGTCGTCAATAACTTTAATGACCTTGCTGATATCCCTGCTTGCTTCCTCAATGGATTTTACCGCGCCTACAAGCTGGTTCATACGGCGGCTTCCCACTCCCGCACTTTCGCTGATGTTTCCGCTCAGCGAAGCCGCGCTGTTCGCTTTTTCATTGTTTAATCGGGTCTTATCCGCAAGGTCAAGAATCGCTTCCGAAAACTCCGCAACCGCTGAAGACTGCTCGGTTGAACCCTGCGCTAAGTTCTGCGCGCCGTGCGCCAATTGTCTTGAGCCATCGGAAACGTTTACCGCTGACTTCATTATTTCAATCATTGCTTTTCTTAATGACAACGATATATTATTCATTGCGTTCTTAATCGCAACAAAATCGCCCTTGAACGCATAACCGCTTTCAACCATCAAATCCCCGTGCGAAAGCGCGTTCAGGCATTGGTCAATTTCGCCGATGTATGAGCGGAGCGCGTCGCAGGTTCGTTCTAATACATGCGAAAAATCGCCGATTTCGTCCTTGTTTTTTACGCCGGTTTTTAACGGTGTTGCCGCGCCTACGCCGATGTTCCCCTGTTCCATATTCGCCGCGAAAGCACCGATTTTCTTAATCGGTTTAACAATCAACCTGAACGTGGATTCAAACACAACAGGCGTTGCCAATAGCAGAATGATTCCCGCGAAAAGCAGGACATTAAACGTCATCTGTTGACCGGCGGCAACGTTTGTACTTATATCAACCGCGCTGAGGAACATGCCTATGATTTCTCCGTCTACGATAAAAGGTGTATATCCGGCTTCGTAGGGTCTGCCCTCCAATGTGATTCTGCTGTAATAATCCTTTCCTTCCCCGAATACGGTTTTAATTGCTTCTTCCGGCGCGGAAACCGGCTGACCGTTCACGGTGAAGGTGGCGTTAAGCAGTTCTCCCCCGACAAACACGGCAATTTCACAGTAATTCCGCTCTTTTATTTTACTGATATAATCGGGGTAAGCTAAATTATAACCGCAGGTGATAATCGCAATCGGAGAGCCGAGGTTTGTCATCTGCGCGCTTCCCCATATGTAAAGCCCGTCAAAACCGGGTTCTTTTTCAATTGAAGAGATTCCGTCGCCTTTCATTGCCGCCGCAACCGCTTTATTTGACGAAAGATTGTCGCCGGTTTTGTCGCTGTGCGAACGCGCTAAAACAACCCCGTTTATATCCGTAACCGTGATGAAGTCGTATTCGTCGCGCAACCCCTGAACCGTTCTGGCAAGCCTTGTCATATCTCCCGACACAATCGTGTTGCGGATGGTTGTGTTATCGGATAAAATCATCGCTTTTTCATGGGCGGACGCACGGTATTCGTCAATAGAACCCGTCATGTTATGGTTGGCAGATTCCGCTAAACTGACCGACATGGAATTAATCAGGTTGTCCGTCCCGTTCAGAACAATAAAAATAACGCCAGCCAAAATGATTAAAATAAGCGCGAAAATCCTGATGAGAATTTTAAATCCGAGTTTCATAATAAAAACCTATTCCTTTCAAGAATTTTACAGCGTAAAATTCTTGTTTGAAAGATAATCCTTTCAAACTTTCCGCGTTACTTTAAACGCATTTTCAACTTTCGCCGGTTATCAGTTCCTTTGCAAAGGGCAGGGTTTCAATCCACGCGCAAAATTCCCGCCATTCGGGCAGTTTGTGCATTTTCCGCTGTGCATACATGGTTTTCAAACAACGGTAATTCGTCGTCATGCGGGCGGTTAGCTTGAACCCGCAGGGATTGCTGTAGAGCAGTTTCAAATAATCTTCGGGTGCACCTGTTTCGTTGTATTTATCTTTCAGCTCGTTCATAATTTTAATAATTCTGGGGTCAACATATTCAATGTACTGCTTGTCAAGGTCAAATTTGGAAATCCTGTGCATGGTAGACTGGCTCGACACGAATTCCAAGAAGCGGTAGCGTTCCGCTTCTGTCCAGCATTTGACGGTCAGGCAAAGGTCGAAATTGACGCGGATGCCGGTCAGAAACTGGTCGTGACCTTCCCCCTTCGCCGACTGCGCTAATTTCTTGACTGTATTTGTTATATCGGCGTTCAACGAATCTACATCAACCGACATGGGATATTTGCTTGCCTTAATTGAATTTTCGAGGTCGTAGACCTCGTAGTTTGAAACAACCATGTAAAGAACCTCTCGTTCGTTATATAATTATTTTCTCTTTAATAAATTCATTAATTTCTTTACTGTCATTTAACGCTAAAAGCGCATGACTTTCTTCAATTTCTATTTCAAAAGGATAACGCGGCTGTGACGAATAAGCGTTTAAACGAATACATTTTTCGTCTATTTTTTTAAACGATTTATCTATTATTTTACACCTATCATTTAAGGACTCTAAGTCGTGTGTTTTTTCCGGTTTCACTCTTGAATAAATTAAAAATGCTTTTATTATTTTTTCAACAGATTGTTGACAATGGTAACAAACTATTTCTAACGGAATTGGACGCATATTATCATATAAATAATTTGCCGTTAATATTGCTCCCCCAATTAAACCTTGCCATTTTCACTTGTTTATTGCCGCCATACTGCGTTAATTTTTCCTTAAATATCAATGGATATTCGCGTCAAAATTGCCTTGTCTGACGACAATAATCCTGCGCGACAATTTTGGCAAGGTTTAATTGGGGGAGCAATAAATCCATATCCGAAAACTTAATCCATTCTGCCAAAACATTATCCATATAATTTTACTCCTGTTTCCGCTACTTCATTTTCAATTGAGTAAAAATACTCTTTCCGTCTGTTAAATTTACTTTGCTTTCCAACAAACATATCGACGCTTCTTGGACGTTTACCGATTAAACTGTATCCTATTTCCCAGCGTGCTTCTATTTCCCGCATACCAATATCATCGGGGACAACAACATAAAAATCATAATCGCTGTCATCTTTTTCGATTCCCTTTGCAAATGAACCAAAAAGATAAATTTCTGAAACAGGCACGCTTGATAATATACAGTTTACTATTTCATTAATTTCCGTACTGTGCGCTTTATTCATTATATAACCTCTTAATTATTAGTTTTAAACATTAGATGATTCTATTATAAAATCCATTGTCAGCCGCAATTTATTGTGATAAGCCAACCTATTCATTCCGCCAGCATAAACATATCATAAATTGCTCTGACTGCATTTTCAAAATCTTCTTCACCCACGCCCACGATTACGTTCAGCTCCGACGAGCCTTGGTCAATAATCCTGATGTTGATATTCGCATGTGAAAGCGCGGCGAAAATACGGGTCGCTGTTCCGCGCCGCTCTTTCATGCCGCGTCCGACTACGGCAATCAGGGCAAGATTATGCTCAATATCCATGTGCCCGGGTTTTGCAACCTTTTCAATCAGCTCGGTTAAACGCGGGTGTTTTTCAAAAACATCGCTCCCCACCACAATCGACATGGTGTCTATACCGGTAGGAATATGCTCGAAGCTGACCCCCTCAGTTTCAAACAGCGTTAAAATACGCCGTAAAAACCCGATTTCGTTATTCGTCTCATCTTTTTCAATGTGAATAACACTGAAATTCTTCTTCCCCGCAATGCCCGTAATTACTTTTGCGGGGTCTTTATCCGAAAAATCGGCTTCCGGGATAATCATAGTCCCCGGTGCTTCGGGGTTGTTGGTGTTTTTAATATTAATCGGGATTTTCGCTTCACGCACAGGGAAAATCGCATCTTCATGCAATACCCCCGCGCCCATATACGAAAGCTCGCGCAGTTCGCGGTAGGTGATTGTTTTAATGACTTCCGGATTCTTCACAATACGCGGGTCGGCAACCAAAAAGCCTGAAACATCCGTCCAGTTTTCATAAAGCGAAGCCTTCGCTGCTTTCGCAACGATTGAACCTGTAAAATCAGAACCCCCGCGTGAAAAGGTTTTAATCACACCGTCCGGCTTTGCACCGTAAAACCCGGGAATCACAGCGCGGCGGAAACTTTCAAGAATCATCGAGAGCGATGCGTCGGTTAAGTCCGCATCGAAAGTCCCGTCCGGTCTGAAGTGGATTGCTTTTGCCGCGTCCACGAATTCATATCCGATGAAGTCAGCTAAAATCAAACCGTTAAGGTATTCGCCGCGGCTTGCCGCGTAATCGCGACCGCTTTTTTTGCGGAAGTTTTCTATAATGCGCTCGTATTCGGAAGTAAGATTCAGCGAAGTCCCTAAATCTTTTATAATGCCGTTGAAACGCTCCGCGACAGGTGTAAATTCAACCTCCGCGTCTCTCCCTGCTAAAATCGCATCATAGCAGGCGTAAAGCATATCCGTGACCTTAACGTCCGCGCCGAAGCGTTTACCCGGTGCTGATGGAATCACGTAACGCCTGTGTTTATCAGCTTCTATAATTTTTGCAACTTTCTTGAATTGTTTCGCGTCGGCAAGCGAACTCCCGCCGAATTTTACCACTTTTGCCATAAAATCTCCCGTTTTTAATTATTGTAGGGGCGTGATTTTAGCGCAATGCGCTATCTTTCCCGTAATTATTTGCAATTTTGACTTGGGCGGAAATGGATTCCGCCCCTACAATAAATTATATCACAAAAAAATATTTTTAGCAACAAAAAACATATTATTCTATGTTTTGAATTTGTTCTCTTATCTTTTCAAGTTCGGATTTCAAATCCACCACGATTTTCGTCACACGCAAATCCTGTGCTTTTGAGCCGATTGTGTTAATTTCGCGGTTGACTTCCTGTACTAAAAAATCAAGCTTCCTGCCGATTATATCCTCACTGTCTAACATTTCCCGTAACTGCGCGATATGGCTGCCGAGCCGGACAAGCTCTTCATCTACCGCCGTCTTCTCCGCAAAAACCGCCGCTTCAAGCAAAATGCGCTGTTCGTCAATGCTTGTGTTTTCAAGAAGCAGTGTCATTTTTTCATATAATTTATTGCGGTAAATTTCGGTGGTTTCAGGGTTGATTTTTTCGACTTCTTTTGCCTTTGCTTCAATGAAAGTAATTTTTTCAAGCAGGTCGGTTTTAATTCGTTTCCCTTCATTTTCACGCATTTGTATGAATTTTTCGAGTGCGGAGCTTGCAACAGAATTCACGCCGCGCCAAATTTCATCTTCGTCAACATCAGCTTTTAAAACATTAAAAGCGTCGGTCATTCTGAAAACATCGGTTAAACCCAAGTCGTCATTTAAACATAAATCATCTTTAATTTCACGCAAAGCTGAAACGTAATTTTCAACTACCGACCGGTTTACACTGATTTGCGTTTCTTTACCCGCAACATTATAAACCGACAGTGAAACCTCAATTTTCCCGCGGCTTGTTTTACCGCTTATAAGTTGTTTTAACTTGTCCTCAAGGTAGTTGTAGGAGCGGGGGAGTTTAGCGGAGAATTCAAAGTAACGATGATTCACCGAGCGGATTTCAACGAGAATATCTCTGCCGTCAATAATTTCTCTGCTTCTGCCGAAGCCTGTCATGGAGCGTAGCATGTTTTATGTTTCCTTTCTGTTATTTAGTCTACTTTATAATAACTTGCGTTAAAAATTGGTGTAAAATCAAAATGAGCACCGCCGGCATTACCTAACCCTTCGATTAAAACTTTCACTCTTTCTACATTAGGGATATTCGCAAGCGTTAGTAATATTCGCATAGTTATATCTTTGCTTCCCGAACTTCCCATATCAAAATTCCGTGCACCAAAACCATCTAAATCAATAAAAATTGTCTTACCTTCAAACCAAATATCTTCAACAAGTATGCCTGTGTGCAAAGCCATAAAATGAATGAATTCATCAGCAAAATTATTAACATTAATTACTTCATTTTTATAACTATAATTTTCTTTTTTATCCACGTAATAAGATGATTCTCTTTCTGTATCGTAAGCGAAGAATTTGACATCTACAGTTTCTTTTCCAATCATATCTATTATACTTTGATTTCCGTGACGAAGTTTTAACAATTCTTTTTTTTCAATAATCAATTTACCGCTTTCCCTATCAGTACCCATTAAATATGAATGTTTAACGCCATTATTATCAGTTAATATAAAAACTTGACCGGGATAATCGTTCCACCATTGGTCGATTGTACAATAAAACACAAAAGGTGTTTCTTCATATCTACGCCCGTACAAAGTAAAAAATCGTCTTCCAAGCTGAGGAGTTTCGTCTTCCCAATAATACGGTACCCTATACATTTCAATTTTAAATAATTCACCGGAATAAGCGATTACTACAGACGGATAACCTCCATATAAATAGTGATATTTTTTTGCCTCTTGTTGTTCCTGTGTTTCAATAAAATCCTCTTCAAATTCAATAAAAAGCGGTATTCCGTTGATTATATCTTTCGGTTCGTTTATTCTCGTAGGTTCAACCATATCAATGCTTTCGGTGAAACCTTCGTTATTTATTTCTTCTTCATCTTCTGTTATTATTTTTAAATTATGTAAATCTTCACTTTCGATTATTTCTTTCTCCGGCACAGTGTTTTTGTCACTATTACAAGAGCAAAGTAATAAAATAGTACAAATTAAAAATATAATTGCAGATTTGAAGCGGAATTTCATATTAAAATTCTCCTTTCATTATCGCCGCCGCCTGCGTTTTGAACGCCGCGTTTACATTATCGCCGCCGCGGCGTTCAGCACGCCTATTCTGCCTGTAGGGTAAGTCAGCCCGCCCTGTAACCAAACCGCGTACGGCTCGCGTAAAGGCGCGTCCGCGCTGAGTTCAATCGACGAACCCATTGTAAACGCTCCCGCCGCCATAATCACGTCGTTATCGTAACCGGGCATAGGGGACGGTTCAAGTGCGGCAAAGCTGTCAACAGGGCTTGCAAACTGCACGGCTTTGCAGAAAGCAATCAGTTTTTCACGGCTTCCGAGTTTAATCGCAAGCGGCAAATCCACCCGCTTTTCATTGTAACGCGGAAAGGTTTCATATCCTAATAATTCAAACAAGGCGGACGCGAAAACCGAGGTCATTAAAGCATTAGCAGTGATTTCGGGCGCTAAGAATAAGCCGAGCAGAATTTCCCTTGTCATTCCGAGCGTACAGCCCGCTTCCGTACCGATTCCGACCGCCGACAATCTTTGCGCGCACAGATCAACCAAGTCTTTCCGTCCCGCGATATAACCGCCGGTTCGGGCGATTCCGCCGCCCGGGTTTTTAATTAAACTGCCTATAATTAAATCCGCACCGACGTGTGAAGGTTCAGTTGTTTCGCAGAATTCACCGTAACAGTTGTCAATTATAATTATTGCTTCCGAATTAATTTTTCTGACAGTTTTAACCAATTCGCCAATGTCGCTGACACTTAAAGACTTTCTCAATGTATACCCGCGTGAACGCTGGATATAAGCGACTTTACAAGTTTTAATCATATCTGAAAATTTGTATAAATCAGAACCGAAAGGGATTTCTTTATATTGAATTCCGAATTCTTTCAGCGACCCGCCCGAATCAGCGTGAATTACGCCTTTCAATGTATCGTAAGGGCTTCCTGTAAGCGACAGCATCATGTCCCCCGGGCGCAGAACCGCGAAAAGCGCGGTACTTATAGCATGCGTTCCGCTGATGAAATTATGGCGGACGATTGCGCTTTTTGTACCGAAAACAGAAGCGAAAACGCTGTCTGCTTTTTCACGGCCTATGTCGTTGTAACCGTAGCCGTCGGTAGGGTTAAAATGCGGCGTACTAACTTTATTTTCAATGAAAGCGCGAAGCACTTTTTCGCCGTTCAGGCGTGAAATTTCACGGATTTCCGCGAATTTTTCCGCGCAGATTTCTTCGGCTTTTTGTGCTGTTTCTAATAATTCGAGGGAGAAATTGAACATTAAATTTCCTTTTCGGGCGAATATGGAATTCGCCCCTACATATTTGCTATTTTACTAACTAATTTTTCTGTTAAAACTCGCATTTCCGCAAAGTCGTTTTTGTCAATTACACAGGACGGTGAATGTAAATACCGGCAAGGCGCGGCAAAGCAGATTGTGCGGACACCGCCTGCTGTCTTATGCACGGAAGAACCGTCGTTCCCGCCCGCAATTTGGGTTTTCGTCTGACATTTCAAGCCGTTTTCCGCGGCGGTTTCAAAAGCCAAATTGTATAATTCTCTGTCATAAGCTGTTCCTTTATCCATAAAAGGTATAACTGTACCCGCTCCGAGCCGGCAAATTTGTTTATCGCTTTCAACACCCGCAATATCACATGCGGTTGTGGTTTCAAGAATCACCGCGTAGTCCGGCTTCAGCCTGTACGTTGCGGCAAGCGCACCTCTCGCGCCTACTTCCTCCTGCACAGTAAAAATAAAGTGTAAATCATATTCAAGTTCTAACAAAAGCAAATCAAGTATAATTGCACAGCCTACGCGGTCGTCAAATGCTTTACCCTTGATTAAATCATCGCCTAAACTGCAAAATTCCGAAACAAAATAAGCCGTATCGCCGAGCGAAACATGATTTTCCGCGTCCGCCTTAGAAACCGCGCCTATATCGGCGTAAAGCGAAGAAAGCGCAGGCTGTTCATCTTTTTCGTTTTCTTTCAGGTGATGAACCGGCTTACCGCCGATTACGCCCGTTACGCCGCTTTTAAAGCATATCTGCCGCCCGTAAACAACGTTGTCCGAAATTGCCCCGACCGCTGATAATGAAATAAAACCGTCAGCATTGATTCCGTTTACAATAAACCCGACTTCGTCCATATGAGCGCAGAGCATGATTTTATTTTTCGGGGTTTTTCTGCCTTTTTTATAAATAATTAAATTCCCCAAGTTGTCAGTTTCAATGTCGCAGTTTACATTTTCAAGCGTCTTAATTATATACGCCCGTACATCATTTTCGTCACCGGAAACAGCGTTCAGCAGACTTAAATCTTTCAGTAAATTTTCCATCAGCACACCCCCGCAATAAATTCCGCAATTAATTGTCCTGTTGCTTCTATATCCGAAAGTTGAATTACTTCAACAGGCGTGTGCATGTTCCGAAGCGGAATCGATAAAAGCGCGCATTTTATACCGTTTTGCGTTAATGAAATCACATCGGCGTTTGTACCTGTTTTACCGTTCATAACTTCAATCTGATATAATATATTATTGTCACTTGCTATACATTTCATCTTTTCAAATAGCGTTCTGTCAAGTACGGGCGAAATCCCAAGCATTGTTCCGCCGCCAAGCTTCCATGAAGTGTTCTCTTTCGCGCCCGGATAATCACCGTAGCTTACGTCAACCGCAATCGCTAAATCCGGATTAAACCCGTAAGCGGCGATTCCCGCACCTCTGCACCCTAATTCCTCCTGCGATGAAAAAATGACAGCTATATTATAATTTAACTTTTTATCTTTCAACAAGTCAAGCGCGTACAGAATCGCCGCGACGCCCGCCCTGTCGTCAAGCGCACGGGAAGTAACTTTACCGTTTTGAAGTTCTGTAAACTTTACATCAATAGTGACACTGTCACCAAGGGTAATAATTTTTTCAGCATTTTCTTTTGTAAACCCGCAGTCGATATAAATTTCATCTTCTTTAACGGTTTTATCTTCACTTTTTTGTGCGTGCGGCGGAAGTGTACAAATTACACCTTTACAAGGTTCTTTTCCCCATACAGTTACTTGCGCGGCGGGTAAAACCCGCCTGTCAATTCCGCCCACACCCGAAACTTTCAGGAAACCTTTTTCATCTATGAAGTTGACAATCAGCCCAACCTCGTCAATGTGCGCGTCAAGCAGCAAAAGCGGCGCCGGACCTTCCGGCGGTAAATTTTCATTATAAATTATACTACCCTTGACAGTGCCGAAGCTGTCAATTTTAGCGTTTGGCATATATGCTGACAACAGCTTCAAAGCCGCTTCGGAAGCAGAACCGGACCTTCCGGCGGAACGTTCATGTCCGGCTACGCCGGGAGAAGTGCAGAGGGTTTTTAATGTTTCGGTGAGGTTCATGCGTTAATTTCTCCTAAAAGATAATATTATTATTCTTTATAAGTTATAGTGTGTATAATAATGATGATTATCGGAATTAAAAACGAAAACACAGGAAATAGAATATCCGAATTATAATTTACAAGTTCCTGTATACATAACCCTTTTCCGGGATTGTCCGGCATATAGTAAATTATTAATTCTTTTGGTATTTTATAATATTCTGTTTCTATATAACTAAATTCGGAAAATTCGTGTTCAGAAGAACCTCTGCTTTTCAAATAACGCCTTTTATATCTCATTTTTAAATGCTTAATATATTCTTTTCCGTCTACCGTATATGAATATACTAATTTTACTTTTGTATTAAAACGGTAGTATTTCATACTTATACGGGGTGCTGTTATTTGAATTCCGTTTTTCTTCATATATAAATATTTTTTTCTTTTACCA
Source organism: Oscillospiraceae bacterium (assembly GCA_009782265.1). Classification (GTDB taxonomy): domain Bacteria; phylum Bacillota; class Clostridia; order Oscillospirales; family Ruminococcaceae; genus Ruminiclostridium_E. The sequence continues at coordinate 15,491 of WRJM01000011.1, forward strand.
TAATCGGGGTCAATAAGAAACATAGCAAAACCAAATATAAATGACAAACCACATAATGTAATAATTAAATGTTTACTATATATCATTGTTGCTATGCTAAAAGCGCATACAGCAAGCAATATGGGAATAGCACAGCCCATGGGGAGTTTATTAAACTTCGGATTTTTACCCGTGTTTTTCTTTTTCATATCAACGCTTCCAATGAAGTTTTAATCTTACCCGCCTTTTCTTCCGCCTTATGAAGCTTTTCCCGCGCCTTTTCAACTTGCTCCGCAGGTGCTTTTTCAACGAAGTTTTTATTGTTCAGTTGCTTCATCACAAAATCAATATCCGACTGCGCAGAAACTAATTCTTTTTCAAGGCGGGCGCGTTCTTTTTCAATATCTACGAGTTCTTCCATCGGCATAAAAGCTCTTGCGTGCGCAGTTACGGCGATAATTTTATTTTCGGAAGAATTGATTTTTTCATTGATTTCAAGATTAACACAACCAGATAATTTTTCAAAAAACTTTATACAGTTTTTGAATAAATCAATGTCGTTTGTTTCAATTTCCGTGCTGATTTGTTTAGACGGCGGAACGTTCATTTCACTGCGGCAGTTGCGAATTGCCCTAATTAATTCCACTACTTTTTCAAAGTCTACTTCTTCTTCGGAAAAATCAAGTTCTTGTTTATACTCCCGCCACGTTGAAACCATAATACTGTCATGTTCCTTTGCTGAATGAGGCATAGACTGCCAGATTTCCTCAGTAATGAACGGCAGAAACGGGTGCAGTAATTTCAACATGCCTTCCATAACGTAAAGCAAAACATGACAGGCTGTATTTTTGGCGGCTTCATCATCTCCCGTAAACCGCGGTTTTGTCAGTTCAATGTACCAGTCACAGTAGACATTCCATATAAAATCCTGTATTTTCCCCGCCGCAACGCCAAGTTCAAAAGCGTCTAAGTTTACAGTCACTTCTTTATTTAAGCGGTTGTATTTTGATAAAAGCCACTTGTCCTCAATATTTAGCTTTTCAAGTTCCGGCAGTTCAACTGTTTTCATGGTTTCGGGCAGGTTCATAAAAACATAACGCGCCGCGTTCCAGAGCTTATTTGCAAAATTACGGGAAGCTGTAACTTTTTCCTCGCTCCAGCGCATATCATTGCCCGGCGCGTTTCCGGAAACCAATGTAAACCGAAGCGCGTCCGCGCCGTATTTATCAATGATTTCAAGCGGGTCAACGCCGTTGTCTAAGGACTTGCTCATTTTTCGCCCCTGTCCGTCACGCACCAAGCCGTTAAATAAAACAGTATTAAAAGGTATTTCGCCCGTGTATTCAAGCGAAGAGAAAATCATTCTTGCTACCCAGTGAAAAATAATGTCGGCGGCAGTGACAAGCGTTGAGGTCGGGAAGAAATATTTGAAATCCTCTGTTTCCTCACCCGAACCCCAGCCCAAGGTTGAAAAAGCCCATAAAGCCGAGCTGAACCAAGTGTCAAAGGTATCCTCGTCCTGTTTCATAGGACTACCGCATTTTTCGCAGGTAAAAACTTCATTTCCGGAAATTTCTAAGTGTTCACAATCTTGGTTTTGGCAGTAGTAGGCAGGAATTCTATGTCCCCACCACAACTGGCGGGAAATGCACCAATCGCGGATATTTTCCATCCACGAAAGGTAGCTGTTTTCAAAACGCTTGGGTATAAATCTGACACGCCCGCTTTTAACCGCTTCTATAGCGGGTTCGGCAAGCTCTTTCATTCTTACGAACCATTGTACGCTTGCCCACGGTTCAATGACGGTTTTGCAGCGGTCACATTCGCCTACGTTATGAACATGTTCTTCCACTTTAACTAATAAACCTGCTTCTTCAAGGTCTTTTACAATTTCCTTGCGCGCTTCGTAACGCGATAAACCTTTATATTTACCGCCGTTTTGATTAATCACAGCCTGCTCGTCCATGACGTTAATCACGGGCAAATCGTGTCTTAAACCAACCTCAAAGTCATTTGGGTCGTGGGCGGGGGTGATTTTTACGATACCGGTTCCGAAGTCTTTTTCGACATATTCATCGGCTATGACGGGTATTTCGCGGTTCATCAGCGGCAGAATTACCGTCTTGCCGATTATATCTTTATACCGCTCGTCATCGGGGTTTACAGCGACTGCGGTATCGCCGAGCATGGTTTCGGGTCTTGTGGTAGCAATTTCGATAAATCCCGAATTATCCGAAAAAGGATATTTTACATGCCAGAAGTTGCCCGTTTTTTCCTCATAATCGCACTCAATATCGGAAATAGAGGTTTTACAAACAGGACACCAGTTGACAATCCGCAAGCCGCGGTACGCCTTGCCGTCCGCGTACAGCTTCAAAAAAACCTTTTGCACGGCTTTTGAACAGCCGTCGTCTAAAGTGAAACGTTCGCGCTCCCAGTCACAGCTTGAACCTAATTTTTTAAGCTGACTTATGATAATTCCGCCGTATTCCCGCGTCCAATCCCACGTTCTTTCAAGGAATTTTTCACGCCCTAAGTCTTTTTTGGAAAGTCCCTCACTTTTGAGTTTTGCAACTACCCTTGCTTCCGTGGAAATCGAGGCGTGGTCAGTGCCGGGAAGCCATAAAACCTCGAAACCTGCCATTCTTTTCCAGCGGCAAAGAATATCCTGATAGGTGTTGTTGAGCGCGTGCCCCATGTGCAGAATTCCCGTGACGTTGGGCGGGGGAATTACGACTGTATATGGGGTTTTACCGGATTTAGAATCCGCGTGAAAATAATTTTTCTGTTCCCAATTTTTATAAATACGCTCCTCAAAGTCTTTCGGGGAGTAGGTTTTTGCCAATTCTTTCATTTTTTGAAGTACCTTTCTTTTTAATCAACCATTAAAGACCATTTCACTCCGAATTTATCTTTTAACATACTCCAACAAGTCGCAAACTCAGGCTTATGCGGCATTATTTCAATCAAGCCGTTCTCTTTCAAAATACCGAATGTTTTTTCAACTTCCTCAACCGTGTCAAAAACCACAGTAAGAAATAATGAATCTACCTGTATTTGCTCTCCCTCCGCGCCATCAGAAAGCCTAATCCTTTGGTCGCCGATACGGGCTTCCGTGTGATAAATCAAACCCGTGTTTTCGTCTTTCCCTTGCCAATCGACTACTAAGCCAAACGCTTTTTTGTATAAGTTTATCGCTTCTTCACAGCGACCGCCGCAGTGTAATGTTGGTATAACAACCATCATTTTGACCTCCGTTAATATGTTTTCTATAGTAGGGGCGAACTGTTCGCCCCTACATTTTCAATTGATTATATACTTCCTCGCTGGGCGTAACGTACAATGTCTTATTATTCGTGAAAATCACCATGCCCGGCTTTGAACCCGCGGGCTTTTTCACGTATCTGACTTCCGTATAATCCACCGGCACGCGGCTCGAAGTCCGCGCTTTTGAGCAATAAGCGGCGAGAATTGCGGCTTCTTCAAGCGTTTTTTCCGAAGGTTTATTACTCCTGATAATGACGTGCGAACCCGCGTAATCCTTGGCATGAAGCCAGATTTCATCAGGCTTTGCAGTTTTAAGCGTGAGAACGTCGTTCTGGCGGTTATTCCTGCCAACCAAAATCGTCACGCCGTCGGAGGACGTGAAACGCAGCGGTTCGGCGGGTTTTTCTTGCTTGGATTTGACGCTAACGCCTTTCTTAACAGCGGATTTTACATAATTTGTTTCAATTAACTCCCGCTTGATTTCAAGCAGCTCCGAATCGGTCACGGCGCGACTCGCCGCGTCAAGCACGCTGTCCAAATAAATAAGCTCCTGTTCGCCGTCCTTAATCAGCTCTGTCAGCGTTTTTTCGGCATTTTGCAGTTTTTTATACTCCGCGTAATATTTCTGCGCGTTCTGCGCGGGCGTAAGCCTTGTATCAAGCGGGATTTTTACTTCCCCGTTGTTCTCGAAATCAATAGTTGTGAACGAATTTACACCTTTTTTAAGTTGATATAAATTCGCGTTGAGCAAATCGCCCCATTTACGGAATTTTTCACGCCCCGCACAAGCGGCGAGGTCTGTACGCCTTGCATCGATTTTTCGCAGAACCCGCTCATAACGGTTATTAAGCGTTTTCAACATTGCGCCCGAACGCTGTTTCACGCGGTCTGATTCGGCGCGCCCGCTGTAAAAGCTGTCTATAAGCTCATTTGCGGAATTAAACAGCTTTTTGTTCATAACGTTTCCATACTGGAAAATATTAATAAAAGTAAAGTCAAAAGGCTTATTTTCGCTGTCTGTAAGCATTATTGGTACGGGGTTTTCCGCAGTTTTCAGGAATTCGATAAGCCTGTTGAATTTTTCGCTCTCTATTTCACTTGCAAAAACGGTTGTATCATCGGCGGCTCTGAACGCCGCTTCCCGCGCAAAAAGCGGACAAATCCCCTCAAAAATTTTTAACAAAGCTTTATCAAGTCTTTCGCCTGAACGCGCCTGTAAAGCCGCTTGGAGTTCGCTTTCGCTGAAATTCAAAAGCGAAAGTCTTGTTTCACGCGGCGGCATTTCATAAAGTAACCCCGGAAGAACCCGCCGGATTGACGAAACCTCGTCGGTCACGCGCTTCACGGCGTCAATTATACGCAGTTCCGGGATTTTGCTGCCTGCTTTAGCGCGTTCAATCAGCAGAATGATATTACTGCTTCTGCCCATAATTTCTACCGAAAGTTTAAGTTTTTCTTCGTCGCCGATTTCATTCCGGCACAGAAACTTGAAAAAAATAACCCGTTCAAACCCGTCCTGCGTGATTTCAACCAATCGCCCCGCGCCCAAACGCTTCCGCAAAAGCTGACAGAACATCGGCGGAACAGGCGGGTTTTGTACAGGCTTTAGCGTTAAGCAAACCCGCGCAGAGGCGGGATTTGCAGAAAGCAAAAGCTTTTTCCCTCCAGATTTGGTATGAAGCGATAAAACAATTTCTTCCCGTGAGGGCTGATGGATTTTTTCAATACGCGAACCAACGAGGTCTTGCTGAAGCATTTCAGTTTTTACAATATGTAAAAACGCGCCGTCAAATGACATAATGTATAAATATTCTCCTGTTTTTTACATTAATTATACTTGTAAATATTAAATATATTTACAAATATCCACTGCGCTTTCCGCTGTAAAGATAGCGTCTTCCGCTAATTCTGTAAAACGTTCACATATTTTATTTTTAAGAAAATCGCAGAATATAACTTCCGTGCTGAAATGTCCGGCTTCTATTAAAGTTATCCCAAGGTTTTTAGCTTCTACGAGCAAGCTGTGCTTCACTTCGCCCGTTATAAAAGCGTGGCAGTTATTTTCAACGGCAAAAGCAAAGCAATCCCCGCCCGCACCGGAGCAAATCCCGACACGGCTGACGAATTTCTTGCCGTCTACGTATCTGACGGACGGGCTGTTGAACGCTTTTTTGCATCTGAACGCAAGCTCCGCCGGTGAAATAAACTCATGCGAAGTAGCGATTCTCCCGAACCCCGCGCCCTCGGAATTAATGACCTCAACCGCTTCCCTGCTCGGCGAAAATCCCAATTTTTCAAGCATAACATCACCCATAAAAGCAACGTCGGCGTTCGTATGAACGCAAATCGCGTTTATGTCGCTCTTAATCATCTCACGGACAGGGCTTTTTCCGGTTATGCCTCTAATGGGCTTGAAAATCACGGGGTGGTGCGAAATAATTAAATTCGCGCCTTTCTTTTTTGCTTCCTCAACAACGTCCAAGGTTATGTCAAGGCAGAGGCAGATTTTCGTAACCTGTGCGGTTTTATCGCCGATTAAAAAGCCTGAATTGTCATAGCTTTCCTGCATTTTAAAAGATGCGATTTGCTCAATGAATGAATAAACGTCATTTACTGTCATAATTATATTTTTCCTTTCTGCTCAATTTCGGCGGCGACAGCGTGATATCGCGGTTCGCCTTTGGCAAGTTTTTTGATTTTATTAAGCTGGTGACTGATATAAACGGGATTTTCCTGCTTCCCTGTAAAAGCAAAAGCGTCATTGATTTGAACTGCTTTGCCTGTAAAGCGCGCGTAAATCACTGTATAGGGCTTATTCCTTGAAAGCGCGAACATTTCCGAAATAATTTCAAAGCCTTGCAGGTATAATTCGCGCCTGAGCACCTCATGCCTTGTCATGGGCTGTAAAATAAAGCGGGTGTTTTCGTTTTTGTGCTTGCAATTACTAAGAATCTCCGCAATGGTTTCCCCGCCCATACCCGCTATAATTATATCATCGCGGAGCGGCAGATTCTCAAAACCGTCCGATAAAATCAGCTTTATACCGGCTTTGCAATTCTCAGCGGTTTTACGGGCGGATTCAAGCGGCTTGGGGTTTATGTCGGATGCGATGATGTCCGTCCACCCATTCTGCCATAACCAACACGCTAAAAGCGCGTGGTCAGAACCTATATCGGCGACGGTGCTTCCCGCTCTCACCAAAGAAGCCGCGGCTTTCAGCCGTTCGTCAAGCTTGATTTGCATATTTATTCCTGCTATGAAATTTACGCGCTGAGTGCGGTATTCAGCTTATTCACAAGGCTGTCCGCGTCCGCGCCGTGAACCTGACAGGCTTCTCCCACGCTTTCGCTCCTTGCGGAGGGACAGCCGAGGCAGTGCATACCCATGTCAAGGAATAAAGGCGCGGCGGCTTCCGCGTTGAAGTCGAGAATATCGCCTATAATGGTATCTTTGGTCACTTGCATATTTTTTAATTTCCTTTCTTTTCCTTATATAAAATTATTATAACATAAAAATGCTTATATATCAACATTTTTTATACCGATATTAAAAAAGACATAATAAAACGGGCTAAAAGCCCGTTTTAAATATATATTTCACATTGTTTAACTGTCAAAAACGCTGATAACATCCTCAACGTGCCCGTCTCTTGCTATTTCGAGCAATCTCAGAACATCTCGTTCTCTCTGCGCGGAGCTTCCCGCGCCGGAAACTACAATAATATATTCCTTGCTGTTTATAAACACCAATATCTGCGCCGAAAAGCCGCTTTCGTCCGTGTAGCCGGTGCGAAGCCCCCGTATATCCCAGCCCTCAAGCGATAAAAAGCTGTTGGAGCTGCTCCACGAAGCAACTTCACCGGAGTTAAACGTCACCTGATGCTCTTTTTTGCCGCAAATCGCGGCAATCATGGCGTTTTTTGCCGCCGCTGACGAAATCAAAGCCAAATCACGGACAGTAGAATAATTATTACTTCCGTGATACCCGTCCGGATTGGTAAAATTGCTGTTCGTACAGCCGATTTTCTTTGCGTAATTATTCATCATTCTGATAAAATAATCATTCATTTCATTGTTTGAAAAATTTCTTGAATCCGCGCTTTCCGATAAAAACCGCGCTGTATTAACAGAAACAGTATAGGCGGCGTCGTTCCCGACCGGAATCAAAAGCGCGGTCAGCATTGCTTCCATGCCGAGCGACTGTTCTTCTTCAAGCCCCGCAACGCCTGAACCCGCCTGCACCATGTCAATTTCATCGCCGACTATAAAGGAAAAATTAGGGTTGTCTGCGTTTAAAGCGTCATAAACAGTAAGCGCGGTCAGAAGCTTTGCCGCGCCGCTTGGGTAAACCCGCTCGTCAACGCCCTTTCCGTACAGGAAAATATCATCGGTCAGGTTATAACACGCGCCGTAAGTCGAGCTGATTGCGCTTGTATTGCTGTTCTGCGGCGCGCCGAATAAGGCTTCAAAGCCTTTATCCACAGCGTTTTCCGGATTTTCCGGATTATTTTCATTGTTTTGCGTATTACCGGATTCAAACAAACCTTGCTCCGGTAAATCGGAGTTTTCTTCTTCTCCGTCGTCTTCTTCACCGGAATTACTGCCGTTGGGGCGGATAATATCGTTCGTAATCGGCTTGCAAGCCGAAATGAACATCAGCAAAGCAAGCAGTATGACTAAAAATCCTTTGCTTTTTTTCACTTTTTACCTCTTTTTATTTGCGGGCGAACACTGTTCACCCCTACTTCTTATTCTTGATTTTCCCGCGATTCTGCTTTCAATTCGTTTTTGCGAAGTGAATACGGCACGCTTTTATTCACGGCTTCTAATATATTGCGGTTCGGCGAAAATAACACAGCCGTTTTCCCGTGTTTTTCGTGGTGGGTTACAATATACCACAGGTTTTTATACCCGCAGTCATGCGCCTGAACTGTCACGGCGGCATTATTTTCCTTCCCCTCGGTATATTCGCCCCATTCCTCAGCTTTATCAATTTTAATGGTAATCAGGCGTTTGCGCTTTCTTTTCGCCATGATTTTATCAATATCCATTTCATTGTTGGTTACGATATATTCGTACTCTATAAAAGTATCACGAATGAAATACCATGAAAGCCAAATCCCTCCGATGCCGATTAAAAGAGCGAATCCGCCCAGAAAAACAACAGCAAACAACGCCGCCGCGAATAAAAGTGAGCCGGCGAGAATCAGCCCGAATCGTTTTACAGTATCCTTTGTTTCGGTTTTTTTCGGCACGATTTGCTCTGTAAAGCTGTCCGTAAAAATCAGTCCTTTCTATTTAAAGCATTTGTACAAAAGGTTAAAAACCTTTCATTTTTATTTTTTGCTTTTTAGTTATTATGAGCGCGGAAAATGGTTTTTATTATCATATATTCCTTATTATAGCATAATTCAAACGAATTTGCAAGGTTTTTGCGCTTTTTTATCAATTTTCGGGAAAACCGGTTCATCTTATTTATTTATTCATGCCGAAACAAAACTGAGCCGTATTATTTTCCGGGAAATGAAAGGTTTTATTCCGCGGGAAAACTTCAGGAAACGGCGGGTTTAAGCCTTTAATGTCTGATATTATTTTTCGGCACGGGCTTTTTATAAATCACGTCACCTTATTTTTTGATTTATTAAAAACATCGTCAGTTTATTTTACGCGAAAAATAAACATCATCATGTTGTTATTGTTTATTTTAGCTGTTTTTGCGCTTATAAATCAATACGATTCGGAAAAAATAATAATAAAACAGTTGACAAACTTGTTTTTATATGTTATAGTAGATAATGTAATAGTAAGCTGAAGATTGGGGAAACCCAATCTTCACTGCTTGTATAGAGGTTTTGGGAGAAAAAGATGAATCAAAGCATTGAGGAACGCGCCCGCGCGCTTGCCGAACCCCTGCTTGCCGAATCCGGTTTTACTTTATGGGACGTTATTTTTGAAAAAGAAGGCGCGATGAATTACCTGAGAATCCTGTTTGATAAGGAAGACGGCGTGAATGACGAAGAATGTGCGCTTATGACCGCACCCTTGAATGAAATTATGGACAAACAGGATTTTATTAAGCATGTGGATATTTTAGAAGCCGGTTCGCCCGGGCTTACCCGCAGGTTAAGACGTGCAGAACATTTTGAACAAAGCATAAACAAGCCCTTACGGGTTTTAAAACGCGGCGAAAAAGGCAAATCAAACGCCTTTTACGGGATTCTTACCGCTTATGACCATGAGAAGAACGAAATTTCTTTAAAAACAGAAAGCGAAACGGTTATTTTAAATATAAAAAATTGCCAAAGAATTAATTTAAATTTATAAACAGTATAAAAATGTTTGGGAGCAAAAATTTAAAAAATTACTGAGAGGGTTGGTACTAAAAAATGAACAACGCAGAACTTTTTGAAGCGCTTTCGCTTTTAGCCAAGGAAAAAGGAATAGAGCCGGATTTACTTCTTGAAAAAATCCGCGCCGCTATCGTTATAGCCATCAAGAGGGATTATCCGAGGAGCGAAAACATCGACTTTGACATAGATATAGCTAAGGGGAAATTTGATGTATCGATTATGAAAGACATCGTAGAGGATGTTGAAGACGATGCGAACCAAATCACCCTTGAAGAAGCGAAAAAATACGCAAAGCGTTCCAAAGTCGGCGGAAAATGCGAAATTAAACTGAATACCAAGCATTTCGGGCGGATAGCCGCGCAAACCGCAAAGCAGGTTATCAAGCAGGGCATAAAAGAAGTTGAACGCGCCCAGCTTGTTGAACAATGGGGCAATCTGCAAAATGAAGCTATTTCCGCAAATGTTGTAAAAGTAGAACCTGCTTCCGGCAATGCCACGCTTGAAATAAACGGCAGTGAAGTTTTGCTTTTCAGGGGCGATTGCATACCGGGCGAAGAAATCGCTTCCGGTGATATTATAAAAGTATACGTTTCGGGCGTTTCGTCGAATGACCGCCGTCCCACGCTTAAAATTTCGCGCACGCATAAAGAACTTGTCAAGCGTTTGTTTGAACTTGAAGTGCCTGAAATTTACGACGGTGTGGTGGAAGTCAGAGCGGTCAGCCGCGAACCCGGTCAGAGAAGCAAGATGGCAGTTATGAGCAACGACCCGAACGTAGACGCTGTGGGTTCCTGCATAGGACCGTCCAGAAGCAGGGTTTCAAGGATTTGTGAAGAGCTCTGCGGCGAAAAAATAGATATTATCACTTGGTCGGAAGACCCGAAGGAATTTATTAAACAGGCGCTTCGCCCCGCTGATGTCATTGATGTTGACATTCCCGACGAAAACATCCGCATCTGCGCCGTTACCGTTCCGGATAATCAGCTTTCATTGGCAATCGGAAACAAAGGGCAGAACGCGAAATTAGCGGCAAGGCTTACAGGCTTTAAAATCGACATCAAACCGGAGAGCGGATTCTTTGAAGGAAACGAGTAGTTGACAGTTGGGGTAAACTTATGAACGAGCGGAAAATTCCGATACGTAAATGCGTAGGTTGTATGGGACAGTCGGGGAAGAAAGAACTTGTTCGTATTGTCAGAAGCAAAGACGGCGAGGTTTCCTTAGATTTTACAGGCAAGAAAAACGGGCGCGGGGCTTATCTCTGCAAAGATGTGCAGTGTCTTATGAAAGCGGTTAAGAGAAAAAGCCTTGAACGGGCGTTAAAGCAGTTTATTCCTGAAAGTATTTATAAAGAACTTGAAACGGAGATAAATTCTTGAAACTTTCATATGCTCATTTAAGTAATCTTGGTTTATGCAGAAAAGCGGGAAAACTTGCGTTAGGGTTTGACGCTTGCGTCGAAGCGATGAAAAAAGACGAAGCAAAGGGAATTTTAACAGCTTCTGATTTGTCTTTAAAAACGCTGAAAGAAGTAAAATTCAATGCGGAAAAAACCAAAACCGAAATCGTTTATCTTCCTGCGGATATGCATGAAATTAATAAAGCCATCGGTAAGCATACAGGCGTTTTAGCGGTTTTAGATGAGGGTTTATTCTCACTTTTTAAATAAATATTCACTATTTTGGGGGAGCGTTAATGGAACCAAAAAAAGTCAAGTTAAAGGACGCGGCGGCAGATTTAAAAATGACACCGCAGGAAATCATCGAAATGATTAAAACCTATACGGACGCAGAGAAAAAACCCGGTGCTCTGCTTTCGGACGAGGAACTTTCCGTTGTTTTGGAGAACATTTCTCAGAAACATCAGGTTCAGAATTTCGATGCATTTTTTGCTATGCGTAAAAAAGCAATGCCGAAGCCCGAAAAAGCGGCAAAACCGGCGGCGAAAGCGGAAAAACCGGCGGCATTAAAAAAAGCAGGCGGAAAAACAGATGCGAAACCCGTTACAAAACCCGCTACAAAACCCGCTGAAAAGCCTGCTTTAAAGCCGGGCTTCGGCGTAAGAACACCCTCACCTAAAGGCGTTCGTCCGCACCCTGTTCCGAAAACAGATGCCCGTCCTGCCGAAAAACAACCGGCTGTGAAAAAAGATAAACCAAAACTCACCCCAAAACCCATTAAAGCCGCTGTAGATATTAACACCCTGAAAGTCAACGAACCGCCAAAAGCCAGACAGAAAGGCGAAGCCGTTCAGCGCGGCGAACAGGTGACAAAGCGCGTTGATACAAGAGGAAGCTATATTGAGCTTGATAAATATAACGAGCGTTACGAAAAAATGTCAACCCCCGGCTTCGGTGCGGGTAAAGGCGGCGATTTCCGAAACAAGCAAAAAATTCATCAAAAATCTCAGCAGCATAAAAAACAACAGTTCGGCAAACGCGAAACCGAAGCGCAGAAGCTTAAAAGGCTTGAGCTCGAACGTGCACGTAAACAGCAGTTAAAAGTTTTAATTCCCGATGAAATCAATGTAGGCGAATTTGCGGCAAGGCTTAAAACCGCCGCGCCCGTAGTTATCAAAAAGCTGATGGGGCTTGGTATTATGGCGACCGTCAGCCAAACGATTGATTTTGACTCCGCCGCGCTTGTTGCGGAAGAACTCGGCGCGAAGGTTGAAAAAGAAGTAATCGTCACTATAGAAGAACGGTTATTTGAAGAAATTGAAGACACCGATGAAAACATGCAGACCCGTTCTCCAGTCGTCGTGGTGATGGGTCACGTTGACCACGGTAAAACCTCGCTTCTTGACAGAATCCGCAACGCTAACGTCGTAGAGGGCGAAGCGGGCGGAATTACCCAGCATATCGGCGCGTACCGCGTAAAAGCAGGTGGCAAGGATATTACTTTCCTTGATACCCCGGGGCATGAAGCGTTCACTGCTATGCGTAAGCGCGGCGCGGGTGTAACGGATATTGCGATTCTTGTTGTTGCGGCGGACGACGGCATTATGCCGCAAACCATAGAAGCCATTAACCACGCAAAAGCCGCAAACGTTGCCATTATCGTAGCCATTAATAAAATCGATAAAGAGGGTGCAAACCCCGAAAGGATTAAGCAGGAGCTGACCGAGCACGGGCTTGTCATTGAGGAATGGGGCGGCGATATTATCTGTGTGCCTGTTTCAGCAAAAAAAGGTACAAATATCGAACAGCTTCTTGAAATGATAAATTTGACATCCGAAGTGCTTGAACTCAAAGCCAACCCCGACAGACAGGCTGTGGGAACGGTTATAGAAGCGTTTTTAGACAAGGGCAGAGGTCCGATTGCAACGGTTTTAGTACAAAAAGGTACACTTAAAACCGGCGATATATTAATTGCGGGTACATCTGTGGGACGTGTGCGCGTTATGCGCGACGATAAGGGTAAAATCATTAAGGAAGCAGGTCCCAGCGTTCCGGTTGAAATTATGGGGCTTGCGGAAGTTCCCAATGCGGGCGATAATTTTGCTGTGGTTGCAGATGAAAAATTAGCGCGTGAGCTTGTTGACAAGCGCAAGCATGAAGCAAAAGAAGAACGCTTCAACCTTTATCAGAAGGTTACGCTTGATAATTTATTCAGTCACATTGAAGACGGCACGGTTAAGGAACTGCCCATTATTGTAAAAGCGGACGTTCACGGTTCGGTGGAAGCGGTCAGACAGTCGCTTGAAAAATTATCTACGCCCGAAGTACGCGTGCGTGTAATTCACGGTGCGGTCGGTGCGGTGAACGAGAGCGATGTTATGCTTGCGGGTGCGTCAAATGCGATTATCATAGGCTTTAACGTGCGTCCTCACCCTGCCGCTTCCGAAAGCGCGGCGCGTGACGGCGTTGAAATCAGGCTGTACAGGATTATTTACGACGCAATTGAAGAAGTCGAAACCGCGATGAAAGGTATGCTTGCACCGAAAACCCGTGAAATTGAACAGGCGCGGATTGAAGTCCGAAACGTATTTAAAATTACAGGCGTTGGTGCGGTTGCGGGCTGTTACGTGCTTGACGGTAAGGTTTCGCGCAATAACGAAATCCGCGTAGTACGCGACGGTATTGTTATCAATGTTGATAAAATGGACAGTTTACGCCGTTTCAAGGACGATGTAAAGGATGTTTCGCACGGGTTTGAATGCGGGATTACATTAGAACATTTCAGTGATATAAAAGAGGGCGATATTTTCGAGGCGTTTATTGTGGAGGAGTATAGGGATTAATGGGACTAACAGTTAAACCGCGTGAAATGATTAAGTTTTTAGAAGAAAACGGATATAAATTTGTACGCGCAAAGGGCGGTAGTCACCATATTTACGGAAATGGAACACATTCTTTGCCTATACCTATTCATGGTAGTAAGGATTTCGGCGAGGAGTTTATACGAATAATTTTAAAAGAAACAGGGATAAGTAAAAGTGATTTATTAAAGTATTTAAAACGATAGGAGAAATTATTATGACTATAAAACTATCAATGATTTGTTCAAAACAAGTCAACGGCAGTTATTTTGCCGTTTGCCCCGAAGTAAAAGGTTGTTACACGCAGGGAGATACTTATGAAGAAGCGTATGACAACTTAAAAGAATTGGTTGAAGTAACTGTTAAAGAAGATTTAACAGAAGAAGAGCGTCAGAATGTTATGCAGTCAACATCAAAAATTTTCTCTGAATTTGAAATCGCTGTTTAGAGGAAAAGCTATGAAAGATTATCACATCAATATTTTTTACAGTGACGACGACAACGGGTATATCGCGGATATTCCTGATTTGAAGAATTGCAGCGCGTTTGGAGTATCTCCTGACGAAGCGTTAAAACAAGTTTTAACCGCGCAGAAATTATGGATTGAAGAAGCAAAAAGCGACGGAATACCAATTCCCGACCCGACATACCGCCCGATGATTTATAAAGTAGTATAACTATATTGTAACGAGGATTTTAAAAATGGCTCATAACACCCAAAGACTTTCCGAAGATATAAAAAGAGAAATTTCCGCTTCCATGCGTGAACTGAAAGATGAACGCCTTAACGGCGGGTTGGCTTCTGTTTCCCGCTGTGAAGTCAGCAATGATTTATCACATTGTAAAGTTTACATTTCGGCGCACGGCGGTGCGGAAAAAACCGAAGAAATCGTGCATGTTCTGCAAAACGCTTCGGGGTTCTTCAAGAAACATGTCAACAGCAGAATTAAAATGCGCAAAATTCCCGAGTTTAAATTTATACCTGATAATTCATTGGATTATTATGATAAAATCACAAGCATACTTGACAAAACTAAAAATCCGGCAGTAACGGCAGAGGGAAACGAACATGCAGAATCCGACAATTTCACAGGCGATTGATTTAAATGATGCGGCAAAGCTTTTATTTGAAAAAGACCGCTTTGCTTTAATATGCCATGCTTCTCCCGACGGTGATACGCTCGGGGGCGTTTTCGCGTTGTGCGGTGCTTTACAGAAAATGAAAAA
>WRJM01000012.1 GCA_009782265.1 Oscillospiraceae bacterium
TGAAAGAAGCTTTAAAAGGCACGGATATTGAAGCAATCAAAACCGCCAAAGAAGAATTACAGAAGGCTTTCTACGATATTGCCGGAAGAATTTATCAGGAACAGGGCGCGGCGGCGGAGGGCGCAGGGCAAGCAGATGTGAGCGGAGCGGGAAGTTCCGGTGACGACAGCGGTGCGGATAATGTGGTTGACGCGGATTATCAGGAATAAAAAGGGGGCGAGAAAATGGCAAGCAGTATAGAAATCAGAACTATGCAAAAAACGGCTTTATTTGATTTGTTGAAATTAAAAAAAGATAATGAAAAAGAGGGTATTAATCTAAAGTATCTTAACGAGTTAATCATCAGAGCAAAAGCAACGATGGAAGCGGAAGATGTTGCATATGTAGAAAAAATGGTCGCACAGCTTTAAAATTTTGCGGGACGCCGCGTTGCGGCGTCCTTTATAATTAATAAAATGAAATAAATCAAAAAGAAAGAGGTTCATTATGGGTATTAATTTAGGAATATCTTTAACTGGGGCAATATTATCATTTATTTCTTTAGTTACTGCTCATAGCAGAATAAATAAATTAAAAAATAACGCTAAAATAGATAACTCAAATGATTCAAACATTAATCAATATCAAGATAGTAATGTAACAAATAATAATGTAACAAATAATAATGTAACAAATAATAATGGTATGGATAAAAAAGAAACTATGGAGTGTTCAATTAAAGCGGCACAAATGGAATTTGAAAGATATTCTGAAAAAATCGAAGAAAAGATAAATATATATAAGGAAGAACTATTAAAAATTGAACAACGTGTTAATAAAATGCCAACAATCCATCGTAGTCCTAACCCACCTCAAGGTGGAGCGAACGGTGATATTTGGCATCAATACACATAATAAAACGAGGAAATAAACAATGGCAGAAAAAAGAGATTACTACGAGGTTTTAGGTCTGCAAAAGGGTGCGAGCGACGACGAAATCAAAAAAGCCTACCGCCGCCTTGCCAAACAGTACCACCCCGACCTGAACCACGACAACCCCAACGCGGAAGCAAAGTTCAAGGAAATTAACGAGGCGAATGATGTCCTTTCCGACGCGCAGAAACGGCAGAAATACGACCGTTTCGGGCACGCCGGTGTTGACCCATCCTACGGGGGCGGCGGCGGTTTCGGCGGATTCGGAGGTTTCGGGGGATTCAGTGGCGACGGGATTGACCTCGGCGATATATTTGATTCAATTTTCGGCGGCGGTATGGGCGGTTCACGTTCGTCGCAAGCTACAGGTCCGCGGCGCGGCTCGGATATTGCTATCAGCCTTGACATCAGCTTCATGGAAGCCTGCAAGGGCGTTACGCACGAAATAGAAATCAACAGAGCCGAAACCTGCGACACCTGTAACGGCAACGGCGCAAAGCCGGGCACTTCCCCGAAAACCTGTACCGAATGTGGCGGTCAGGGGCGGATTCGGATTCAGCAGAGAACGATTTTAGGTTCAATGTCAACAACACAGACCTGCACACGCTGTCAGGGCAAGGGTAAGATGATTGAAAGCCCCTGCACCACCTGCAACGGCGCGGGCAGAATTCAAAAGCGCAAAAAAGTTTCCGTCAGCGTTCCCGCCGGAATCGACGACGGGCAGACGTTGATTGTGCGGAGTGAGGGTAATATCGGCACGCAGGGCGGCGGCAAGGGCGACTTGAACGTGCGGATTTCCGTGCGGAAAGACCCGCTGTTTGAACGGCGCGGTTTTGATATTCACTGTGATATACCCGTAACCTATTCGCAGGCAGTGCTCGGCGCGGAAATAGATGTGCCGACCATCGACGGCAATGTTACGCTTACCGTTCCGGAGGGAACACAGCCTGATACGGTTTTAAGGCTAAAAGGCAAGGGCGTAAAAAAGCTTCAGCGGGAGGGGAGAGGCGACCAGCTTGTTAAGGTTCTGCTTGAAGTGCCGCGGAATTTATCTAAACAGCAGAAGGAAACAATTAAAAGCCTTGACGGTTTGTTTAACGAGAAAAATTTTGAAAAACGCATGAAATTTTCGGACAGGGTAAAAAAATTCGGAGAAGAATTAAGAAAAGGATTTAACTTGTTTTGAAATTATATTTTCTGCTTGACATTTGCGAAAATAACCGATATAATATAAAGAATAGCTGATTTAATAAACAGTAGGTAAAGCTGTTTTCGTGTTTCCCCCGCCTACGGCGGAGGAAACACAGAGAAAATTCCTATCGTTTACTTTAAAAGTATATATTAAAGGAGAAGTACATATGTTAAAAATGCGGGGGAGAATCAGGATAAGCAGATTGTTGATAGCTGTTCTGTTTATTTTTGTTTCAATTTTTGCCGTGTCCGCCGAATCAACCTATCCGGTTGTTAAGCGCAATAAAATTGACCGGTACGGCGAATTTGACTTTGAATTTTGGGTGCAGAATTCAGGCGAAGCAACCATGACCTTAACCGGCGGCGGTACTTTTGAGTGCGAATGGACGACTCAGACGCATAACGCGCTGTTCCGTATGGGTAAAAAATTAGGAAGCACGAAACCGCATGACGAATACGGCGAAATTAGTATTGAATATGACGCTTCATATTACTTAACAAGCGGCAATGTATCTTATTTATGTGTTTACGGCTGGACAAAAGACCCCCTTATCGAGTTTTATGTCGTTGAGAACTACGGCAGCTACCGTCCGCCCGGAGGAAGCGGATTCAAAGGCAGAACGGTTATAGACGGTGCAACCTACGATATTTATGAAACCACACGCAATCAGCAGCCGTCCATTGAGGGAACGAAAACATTCCAACAATATTTCAGCGTCCGCGCAACTGATGAAAAAAGCAGCTCCGGAACAATTTCCATTAGTGAGCATTTCAGAGCATGGGAAGAGCTTGGCATGGATATGAGCGGCGTTATGTATGAAGTCGCGCTTTGCATTGAAGGATTCCAAAGCGCGGGTCAGGCTGTTATCCGCAAAAACATTTTAACTATCGGCGACGATGTTTACGGTGCTGATTTTGTGCTCAGTGCCGAAACTGAACCGGAACCTCCGGAGGAAGAAGAACCGGATAAAAAAGAAGAAGAAATTGAAGAACCCGCAACCGAAACGGAAGTAAGCACAACACCTCCCAATGAGGTTGAGCCTAACGAAGACGGTGTTTTTGACAGCAGATTTTTATTATTCGGAGGGATTGCGCTGGGTGCTGTTGCGCTCGGGGTTGGCGTAGCTGTGGTTGTAAAAAAACACAAGAATTAGATGCGTTATTAAGTAAATACGGGGGCGGCATTTATGCCGTACCCCCGTTATTTTGATTCATTAAGGAGTTTACGTGTATGAACAGCGGTTTTGACAATGCGATGTATATGAAAAAGCAGACGCAGGAAATTCTCAAAAGGGTTGAGTGGTTTTCTCATAAGCTGTATTTGGAATTCGGGGGAAAGCTCTTTGACGATTATCACGCGGCAAGGGTTCTGCCCGGCTTTCATGTCAACGGTAAGATTCTGCTTTTACAGGAGTTAAAGGAAAAAACAGAAATCATCATCTGCATTAACGCCGCGGATATTGAAAAAAATAAAATCAGGGCTGACTTGGGAATCACTTATGACATGGACTGCCTGCGTTTGATTGATTCAATCCGCAGTATGGGGCTTTTTATCAGCAATATTGTCATTTCGCAGTATACTGAACAGCCGTCCGCCGCTATGTTTAAAAACAAGCTTGAACGCAGGGGCGAAAAAGTAACCATTCACAGGCTGATTAACGATTATCCGATGAACGCGGAGCTTGCCGTCAGCGAAAACGGATACGGCGCAAATCCGTATATCGAAACAAATAAACCGCTCGTAGTCGTGACCGCGCCGGGTCCGGCAAGCGGAAAAATGGCAACCTGTCTTTCGCAGATTTACCATGAGCATAAAAGAGGACTGAAAGCCGGTTATGCAAAGTTTGAAACCTTTCCGGTCTGGAATCTGCCGCTGAACCACCCCGTCAATTTAGCGTATGAAGCGGCAACCGCGGACTTAAACGACATCAACAGCATTGACCCTTATCATTTGGAGGCATACGGAAAAGTAGCCGTGAATTACAACCGGGATATTGAAGTTTTCCCGCTTGTTAAAAATATACTGGCGCAAATCATGGGCAATGATAAAGTGTATCAGTCCCCCACGGACATGGGCGTCAATATGGCGGGCTTCTGCATTACGGACGATGAAGCGGTGAAGGAAGCCGCCAAGCAGGAAATTATCAGAAGATATTTTAAAACCTTATGCGATTATAAAGAAGGTATGCTGGAAATCAGCGCGATTGAAAAGTTAGAAAAGATTATGAAACAGCTTGGCTTAACGCCGGAACACCGTCCGGCAGTTTTACCGGCAACAGGAACAGCAAATAAAAATAACTGCCCCGCGACAGCTTTAATTCTGCGTGACGGAAGCTTAATTACCGGCAGAACGACAAGCATATTGGCGGCAAGCTCAAGCCTGATTTTAAACTGTGTGAAAAAGTTAGCGGGAATTCCTGATGATATTCATTTGATTGCGCCGCATGTTTTAGAGCCTATGTTAAGACTTAAAGACGAGATACTCTACGACCGGAATCCTCTGCTCAGCCTTGATGAAGTGCTGAACGCTTTAAGCATATGCGCGGCGACCGACCCGTCCGCTAATAAATGTTTAACGAAGCTTCAGGAATTAAGGGGCTGTGACGCTCATTCTTCGCATATACTGTCAAAATCGGATGAACGCGCACTTAAAAAATTAGCGATTAATGTTACCTGCACACCCGAATTTTCATCGGAAAATCTTTACTATTAAGGATTAAAAGTTTAAAAATACTAAATAGAAAGAAGCACAGAAATACGAGACCATGCCAATTTACATGGGGTTTTTGTGTGCTGAAAGGGGCATGGTCATAATTATGATAACCAGAATATATTCTGAAAAAAAGTCCGGCTTTAATGTTGAAGCAAAAGGATTGCTCCATGAATTGCAAAGTAATCTCGGTATAATAAACTTAACCGATTTGCGGATTTTTGTGCGTTATGATATTGAGGGAATTTCCCCTGAAGAATACAAACAGGCAAAATATACGATTTTTTCAGAACCGCAAGTTGATAATGCGTATGATGAAGAATTGCCTGAAATAAAATCAAATTACCGGTTTGACGCCGCGCTCCTGCCCGGGCAATATGACCAGCGCGCCGACTTTGCGGCGCAGTGTCTGCAAATGCTCACACAAAAGGAACGCCCCGCTGTTGCGGCGGGTAAGGCGTTTTTATTATACGGTGAAATTACACCGGAAGAATTCAAGCGTATAAAAGAATATGTGATTAACCCTGTTGAATCGCATGAAGTTCCGCCGGAAAAACCGGAAACGCTTGTACAAAAATTCGCAGACCCCGAACCGACTCCCGTATTAAACAACTTTATAAACCATTCTGCGCAGGAATTAGAGCGACTTATAAATGAATTTGGTTTAGCAATGGATTTAAACGATGTTTTATTTTGCCAAAAATATTTCATTGAAGAAAAACGCAATCCTACGCTGACGGAAATTCGTGTGCTTGATACTTATTGGTCTGACCACTGCCGTCATACGACATTTTTAACAGAGCTTGAACATATCGAAATCAATTCGCCGGTGATTAAAAGCGTGTTTGACGAATATTTAACTTATAAACAAGCAGATAAGCCCGTAACGCTTATGAATATTGCGCTTGCGGCAATGAAGCGTTTAAAAGCGGACGGAAAGCTCACCGCGCTTGACGAGTCCGAGGAAATTAACGCCTGCAGTATTAAAACAGACGTTGACATAAACGGTAAAACTGAACCGTGGTTCGTTATGTTCAAAAACGAAACCCATAACCATCCGACAGAAATTGAGCCGTTCGGCGGTGCGGCAACCTGTCTTGGGGGCGCAATCCGCGACCCGCTCTCCGGACGCGCTTATGTTTATCAGGCAATGCGGGTAACGGGAAGCGCAGACCCCCGCGAAAGCATAACCGATACGCCGGAAAACAAGCTTCCTCAGCGCGTAATTACCACTAAAGCGGCGGCGGGCTACAGCAGTTACGGAAATCAAATCGGGCTTTCAACCGGTTTGGTGTCCGAAATTTACCATGAGGGTTATAAAGCCAAACGTATGGAGTGCGGCGCGGTCATTGCGGCTGTGCCGGCAGAAAACGTCCGCCGTGAAACGCCGCAGGCAGGTGACGTTATTGTTCTTTTGGGCGGCGGAACAGGCAGGGACGGATGCGGCGGCGCGACCGGTTCAAGCAAAGCGCACAACGAAGATTCATTAGCTTCCTGCGGCGCGGAGGTACAGAAAGGAAACCCGCCGGAAGAGCGGAAAATCCAGCGGTTATTCCGTAAAAAAGAAGTTTCGGTATTAATTAAACGCTGTAATGATTTCGGTGCGGGCGGCGTGTGCGTTGCTATAGGAGAACTTGCAAACGGGCTTGATATTGATTTAAGTAAAGTTCCGAAAAAATATGAGGGACTTACAGGAACAGAGCTTGCCATATCGGAATCGCAGGAGCGCATGGCAGTTGTGGTTGAAGCAAAAGACGCGGAAAAATTCATCGCTCTTGCGCGGGAGGAAAATATAAACGCGGTAACTGTTGCCGCTGTTACCGGTACAAACCGGCTTATCATGCGGCATAATGAGCAGATTATTGTCAATCTTTCGCGGGAATTTCTAAATACAAACGGCGCGAAACGCAAAGCAAGCGCGAAAATAGAAAACCCTGATGTCAGCGCGTTCTTCAACCCTGCGCAGAATTGCACATTAAAAGAACGGCTTTCCGCGCTTGATTTATGCAGTCAGAAAGGTTTGGTTGAACGGTTTGACAGCTCAATCGGCGCAAATACAATATTAATGCCGTTCGGCGGCAAAAACCAAACGACACCCATACAGGCAATGGCGGCAAAAATTCCTGTTCTGCACGGTGAAACGAACACCTCTACCTTGATGGCATACAGTTATAATCCGTATTTAAGTGAAATCAGCCCCTTTCACGGGGCAGTGTACGCAGTGTTGGAATCGGCTGCGAAAATCACAGCGGCGGGCGGTGATTTCAAAAAGATTTATCTGACCTTTCAGGAATATTTCGAGCAACCCGTAAATAACCCTCTTCGTTGGGGGAAACCCCTTGCGGCACTGCTCGGAGCATATCACGCGCAAATGAAATTCGGTCTTGCGGCAATCGGCGGAAAGGACAGCATGAGCGGTTCATATGCGGATTTGGACGTACCGCCGGCTTTAATTTCTTTTGCCGCCTGCCCCGCTGACGCTCGTGTGATTATCTCCGGCGAATTCAAAAAAGCAAATCATAAGCTATTCCTGCTTGAAATTCCGTGTTATGACTATTTACCCGATTTTGAAGCGGCGGCGAAGCTGTACGGCGAAGTGCATGAACAAATTTGCAGCGGAAAAGTTTATTCGGCATACGCGCTTGGTGCGGCAGGTATTTGCGAAGCGGTGAAGATGTGTTTCGGCAATGATATAGGCATAGAATTTACAACCGGTTTAGATTTATATAAGCCCCGTTTCGGCAGTTTAGTGCTTGAAGCGGCAGATGATTTCGATTGTTCATCAGCGCGTTTAATCGGAAAAACCACCGAAAAAAAAGCCGTCAATGAATTTCCGCTCGAAGAATTGCGGCAAGCGTGGGAAGCACCGCTTGCGGATATATTTCCTGTTTTTATAACGGAAAAACCCGCTTCACATGAGAAATTTTCTGAAAGAAATCAAAAACGCCCGCTTATAAGAACCGCAAAACCCCGCGTATTGATTCCGGTGTTTCCGGGAACGAACTGCGAATATGATTCGGCGCGGGCATTTGAAAAACACGGCGCAGCTGCGGAAATTTTAATTATTAATAATATGTCTTCGGCAGATATTGAACAATCCGTACAAGGTTTAATTAAAAGCATAAACAATTCGCAGATTGTCATGCTGCCGGGCGGGTTCAGCGCGGGCGACGAGCCGGACGGCTCTGCTAAATTCATTGCAACCGCGTTCCGCAATCCGCGGGTGAAAGAAGCAATACATAATTTATTGAATCAACGGGACGGACTTATGCTCGGCATATGCAACGGCTTTCAGGCACTTATTAAATTAGGGCTTGTACCGTACGGCGAAATCCGCGAACCTGTCGATATTATACCGACCTTAACTTATAATACAATCGGGCGGCATATTTCCTGCATGGCGCAAACAGAAATTGTGTCCGTGCTTTCACCGTGGCTGATGCACCATGAAGCGGGTGAAAGGCATATAATTCCGGTTTCTCACGGGGAAGGGAGATTTATTGCGCCGGTTGAAATGATAGAAGAATTAAGCAAAAACGGGCAAATCGCAACGCAGTACGTTGAAATTAACCCGAATGGTTCTATCAGCGCGGTTGAAGGAATTACCAGCCCCGATGGGCGGGTGTTCGGCAAAATGGGGCACAGCGAGCGGTTCGGCGTGAATGTCGCTAAGAATATTATAGGTGATAAGGAGCAGAAGATTTTTCAAGCGGGCGTGGATTATTTTAAATAATTATGCAGAATGATAACTATCTTTAATACTTCTTTCTATACTTTTTAAACTTTCATCCGCCCTGTTAATCATTTCAATCGGAGCAGACATCCACCCATAAGTAGCCAAACGAATTTTACTTTCTAATGATATAAAATCATTATGACACTCCGGAATAAATCTCATAATTTTCTCTGACAGGTCATGTATATTACTTGTTTGTCTTTTAGCGAGATGAGCGCAAATTAAATGGTAAGCAGAAAAATAAACAACATTTATATACCAATCCCCAAATTCTTTCTTTTTGGGAGCTATAAAATCAAGAAACTTTTTGTTGTGTGCATATTTATTTTTGTGCTGTTCTGATTCCATTAAATTCATAATTTATTTCTTTCTTAAATGGTAAATAATATTATCGGGTTCTGCGGTTAGTTCCTTTTGTGACAGTAATATAAATTTAATCGGTTCTATATTATTTTTATCGAAAAAATCATAATACTGACCGATTAATTTTTTTTCTTTTTCATAATTTATATCGTTTAATATGATAATAAAATCTTTAAAATCACCTGTATCAATAACATAAATATTATTTATATCATCGAGGTTTATGCGTATTATTTCATACATAAATAAATTTTCTGCTTCTGATAATGATTCCTCATCTCCGATTACCCTTGTAAATTCATCGCAGACAAAAAGTATTGATTGGGTATTAACCGTAACTGTACTAACTGACATCTTTTACACCCCCCATTATAATACAATTATATCACAGAATTTCTGATTTGTAAAGCATTAAAAATTCACTTCCGCTTATCAAACACCCGTTTCGCTTTCCCGAGCGACCTTTCTATCGTCCGCGGCTCAACCAACGAAACCTTAACGTCCAAACCGAGAACCACCCTCAGTTCATGCCTGATTTTATCGCGGAGCTTTTCAAGCAACGCATAACTGTCAAGCACTGAGCCGTCTATCAGCTCCACGCGCACTTCTAAAGTATCGTGATTCCCTTCCCGTTCCGCGACGATTTCATAATAAGGCGCGACCTGCTCAATGGTCATAATCACACTTTCAATCTGCGACGGGAAGACGTTCACGCCGCGGATTTTCAACATATCATCGGTGCGTCCGGTGGTTTTATCCATACGCGCATGCGTTCTGCCGCAGGCGCATTTTTCATAAGTCAGGCGCGTAATATCCCGCGTTCTGTAACGGATTACAGGCTGTGCTTCTTTTGTCAGCGTCGTAATCACAAGCTCGCCTTTTTCGCCTTCCGGTAAAACTTCACCCGAAAGCGGGTCGATAATTTCCGGATAGAAATGGTCTTCATTGAAGTGCAAGCCGCACCGGTGTTCACATTCGCCGGAAACGCCCGGACCCATTACTTCACTCATGCCGTAATTATCGGTTGCAAAAATGTTCAGCGATTTTTCAATTTGTGAACGCATTTCGGCAGTGCAGCCCTCTGAACCGAATAAACCAAGCCTGAGTTTTAAATCGCCGGAAGCGCCCATTTCTTTTGCAACTTCGCCGATGTGCAAGGCATAAGACGGCGTGGAAATCAGCACTGTCGTCCCGAAATCCTTCATCAGCATAACCTGCTTTTCGGTTTGTCCTGAAGAAATAGGGATAATCGCCGCGCCGATTTTTTCGAGCGCGTAATGAAGTCCCAATGCGCCGGTAAATAATCCGTACCCGAAAGCCACCTGCGCTATATCCTCGTCAGTTGTTCCGACTGCCGCGATTAAACGCGCCACGCAGTCGCTCCACGTGTTTAAATCCTGCCGTGTATACCCGACTACCGTAGGTTTTCCGGTTGTTCCTGAAGAAGCGTGCAGACGCACAATCCGCTTCATCGGCACTACGAACATGTTGAAGGGATAATTGTCCCGAAAATCCTCTTTCACCGTAAAGGGGATATTTTTTACGTCCGCTAATGACTTTAACTGCGCGGGCTTGAAGCCCGCTTCATCGAATTTTTTCTGATAAAGCGGGGAATTCTCATAACTTTTCTGCACAACGGTGCGGAAACGTTCAAGCTGTAAGGCTTCAAGCTCATTACGGGGCATGGTTTCCGCGTTTTTATCGAAAAACATTTATATAACCTCATTCCCGCTTGAAAGATAACTCTTTCAAGCCCTATTCTGCTTTTGCGTAACATTCAAACATTTCATCTACTTTTTCTTTTTCAAACTTAGGTGTAATCAGGCTGATTAGCGGAACGATGATTAATCCGATAATCATAATCGCGGCACCGAGATTGACAGGGGAAGCAAGATTGAAACCGGCAATTATCCATTTTGGCTTGATGATTAAATGCAGAACTGTAACGAATGTTGCAAAGAAAAAGTTGATGTAAACCGCCGCTTTTGTAACCTTTTTCCAGAAAAGCCCGTACAGGAACGGCGCAAGGAAAGCCCCCGCGAGCGCGCCCCATGAATAGCCCATTAAGTCTGTAATTAATGTTGTTTTATTCAGCGCAATCAGGAAAGAAGCAAGAATAAAAATACCGATGAATATGCGCATAATATTTAACGTTGATTTTTCACTGAATTCTTTCTTCGAGAAAGGTTTGATTAAATCGAGCGTCAGTGTTGAGCTTGATGTTAAAACAAGCGCGGACAGCGTAGACATTGACGCGCTCAGCACCAAAACGACCACGATTCCGATAAGGAGCGCGGGAAGCTGTTCCATCATGGATGGGATAATATTATCGAATCCGATTTCGGGGTTTCCCGCGCTGTCAACGTTTGCAAAAATCCTGCCGAAACCGCCTAAAAAATAACACCCGCCCGCGATAATCACCGCAAAAACCGTGCTGACGACTGTTCCCGCTTTGATTGCTTTTTCGTCTTTAATCGTATAGAATTTATGAACCATCTGCGGCAGTCCCCATGTGCCGAGTGAGGTTAGAATCACCACGCCGACAAGGTTAATCGGGTCGGGTCCGAGCATGGATGTAAATGCTCCGTTTGCCCCCGCTAAATTACCTTTTGTGTTCTCAATCATGGATAATTCCGTAACCGCTTCGTAGAATCCGCCTTTCAGCGATAATGTCGCCCCGATAACGGCAACGATTCCGACCAACATAAAAATGCCTTGGAAAAAGTCGTTGTACGCGGTTGCTTTATATCCGCCGAGAATGACGTAAGCGGCGGTTATCACTGCCATACCGATAACGCAGTGCTCATAAGTCAGCCCGTAATCTTTAAACGCCATTTCAAAAAGACGGGAAAGCCCGTTGTACACACTCGCGGTATACGGAATCAGAAAAATAAACACAATTGCCGCCGCGATAATTTTAATCGGCTTGCTGAGGTATCTTTTGCCGAAGAATTCAGGCATGGTCGCACTGTGCAGGTGATGAGTCATTACGCGGGTGCGTCTGCCCATAATCGCCCACGCCATCAGCGAGCCGATAAAGGCGTTCCCCAGCCCAATCCATGTTGCCGCCATGCCGTAGCTCCAGCCGAATTTCCCCGCATAACCCACGAACACCACCGCCGAGAAATACGATGTTCCGTAAGCGAACGCGGTTATCCACGGACCTAATGTTCTTCCGCCGAGAACGAAATCCGAAACTGTTTTTGATTTTCGTGTAAAGTAAACCCCTATGCCGATAACAAAGAGGATATAAACTACCGTAATTCCTAAAATCATTTTTAAATATCCCTTTCTTTTTTGGTTTAAAGTTAATGCGCTTTAAAGCGTTGAATCATTTTTATTATAACATAAAAAGATTGACTTGTCAATCTTTTTATGTTTCAACGTTCGCTCAGCCGTCCGCAACTTGTTGCGGCTAACGGCGTGCGGTTGTTATAACATAAAAAGATTGACTTGTCAACTTAAAATTTGTAGGGAACACATAAAAATAAAGCAGGATTCTCCTGCTTTATTTTTAATTCTGCGGCATTACACGTTAATGTTTAAATCTTCCTCAATGCTGTTTTCCCCCGGGAACATCGGCGGAAGTTCTCTTCTGTGCGTTACTCTGCCGTCCGGAAAAACCTCCGTGCCTTCGGGCGGTGTTTCTGACCAGGTTTCTCCGCCGTCTTCGGAGAACATCATTTTACCGTCTTCAGATTTCACCATCACGCTTCTCTCGATAATGAAATCTCCTGCCTCTTCCCATTCATAATCATCGGGAAAACCGGGGAAATTCTTGAATTCAAACCATTCAAATTCGGGGAATTCTAAAACCTCCGATAAATCGAAAGCTTCGCCGCAATGCGGGCACTCAACTTCTGTTTCAGCGGGCTGAACTGTAATTTCGCCGCCATTCGATGCGGAAACAGACAGAACGCCGGGCGGTACGGGCATTTTCTCTCCGCCCGCCGCAAACGCCGTCACCGCGCTGAGTGATAACACCGCAATCACACAAATGAATACCGCTATTTTTCTTTTTGCCATTTTTAAACCATTCCTTCCGTTTAATAATATTCTGCAAGTACATGTCTTACAAATTTATAATAAACTATTTGTTTGAACAATGCCTGTTTTGCAGGTAAATTTTGGTTAAACTTAATATTAATTCTGTCTGAATATTTGGTATATGTTTGAAAAATAACCAAAATAAATTTTCCTTTATTATATTTATTGACAAAAGCGGAAGAAAAATGTTATAATAAAATAGATTAAGTGTAGGTTATGCCAAACCGGAAAAATTCCAGAAAGGAATGGTTATCATTATTTTAACTCATTATATAAAAAAAATTGCTGTTATTTTAATAATTGCGGCGGCATTAATGATTTTTTCCGTATTTTCTTTAACTTCGGCTTCGGCAGGGTTAGAGGACACTGCGGTTCTTTGCGTTGAAGCGTTTACGGTCGGCGGCGAATTCATTCTCATGCCCTCTTTGGTTGAAATTCCGGCTGGCGGGACAAGCACGGTTTCCGATTTATTGAATGATTATATGGGCAGAAGTGAAATCAATTTCGGTTACGGCGCGGGGAGCACGCTAAACAACTTTGCCGTCCCGCGGACAGGGTTGCTGACGCTTAATAATGCAATCAGCAATGTTTTAACTGCCGGCAGTACAGGCGTTTCCAACAACGGGTGGCTTTCTGTCAACGATTTTGCCAAGGACAGCGAATGGATTTTGATTGTGAATAATAAAGCAACGGCTGAAGCACCCGATGTTTACAGACCTAAGAACGGCGATATTATCAGAATCGCTTTCTCGGTTTACGGAAACGGCGCAGACCTTGCGCTCAGCAAAACAAATATGCCTGCGGCAAGCACGGTTTCAGAACCGCTTTTCCCCGAAACTAACCGCGATACTTTATATACGTTAATGGCAAAGCATTATGCGGCAAGCGATTTCAGCGTTGATTATTACATAATTGAAACAGCCGCAAATTTAAACTCGTCGCAAGGGGATATAAACCGCGCCGAAGACTTTCTGAGAGCGGATATAAACGATGATTTCGACGATATAGAGAATCCGGGCAGTGACATTGAAGACAACGAACCCGGTCAAATCAATCCGAACCCGGGCAATCCTACTCCCCCGTCCAGCACCCCGCCCCCGACGAATCCTCCGCCCGCAAACAGCGGCAACCCGCCGCCGCAGTCCACGCCAAAGCAGACGAACGCAGTTGACCGTATTCCGCCGGCAAATTCTGCCGAAAGCGGAGCAAGCTTATTGGGCGCAGTTCCGCTTATCGGGGTTCTCGGTGTTTTAATATTCCTGTTCAGGCGCAAAAAGTAATAAAGGAGGCGATTTTATGCGTATAACGTTGGTTTTAGAAGACCCTATACCGCCCCGAAGTAGCAAATGCGAAAACAAAAAACAGCATAAAATCGTTACGCCGTTTGCATTAATTTAAAATTAATGTAAAGTAAATCGACGGCTGCGTTTTGTGCGCGGCTTTTTTGTTTTCATATTCCGGCAAAATAAAAAAGGAGTATGATGATGAAAGATTTTTCAATTTATGAAAACATGCTTGACGATAAGCAGTACCACGAGCTTCGGAGCGATTTGCTTGAAAAGAATACCGCCGATATTGCTCAGCTTTTAGAACACATTCCCGTTGACAAAGCTGTACTTATTTTCCGTATGCTGCCGAAAAACATGGCGGCGGAGGTTTTCGCGGACTTGTTCTCGGACGTGAAGCAATCGCTGATTGAACGGCTCAGTGATACGGAAATCCACTTCATTATAGAAGAGCTTTTCCTTGACGACGCGGCGGATTTTATTGAGGAAATGCCCGCAACCATTGCAAAAAAGGTTTTGGCGAACGCCAAGCCCGAAACGCGGGAGGAAATCAACCGTCTGCTGAAATATCCCGAAAATTCCGCCGGAAGCATTATGACGGTGGAATATGTGGATTTAAAAAGAGAAATGACCGTGCGGGACTCATTTGAGCGTATTCGTAAAACCGGCACGGACAAGGAAACGCTTTACACTTGTTATGTTACCGATTCGGAACGCAGGCTTGAGGGCATTGTTACCGCGAAAACTTTAATGCTTTCCGAGCGCGACGATGTCATCGGCGACATCATGGACGACGACGGCATTATCGTTGCGGAAACCTTGGAAGACCAGGAAGAAGTTGCTTTTAAATTCAACAAGTATGACTTGTTAAGCATACCGGTGGTGGATTCCGAACGGCGTTTGGTGGGAATCATCACCGTTGACGACATTGCGGACGTTGTTCAGGAAGAGGCAACCGAGGACTTTGAAAAGATGGCGGCTATGCTTCCGTCGGAAAAGCCGTATTTAAAAACCGGCGTATTCAGACTTTTTAAAAACCGAATCGGCTGGCTGTTGTTCCTGATGATTTCAGGCATGGGGACGGGGTTAATATTACAAAGCTTTGAGCATGCGTTAGTCGCCGTTCCTTTACTGGTTACTTTTATACCAATGCTGACAGATACAGGAGGAAACGCCGGAAGTCAAAGCTCCACGCTTATAATCCGCGGTATGGCTGTTGCCGAAATATCGCTTCACGATTTTCTGAAAGTAGCATGGAAAGAAATCCGTGTAAGTTTTTTAGCGGGTGTTGTTTTATCAATGGTTGCTTTTCTGCGTGTTTTTCTGATGAATATGAATGACCCTGAAGTGTATATAAAAGGCGCGGTAATAAGCCTGACTTTAATTTTTACCGTATTTATCGCTAAATTATGCGGCTGTATGCTGCCCATGCTTGCTAAAAAAGTTAAAATCGACCCTGCCGTCATGGCGGCGCCGTTAATTACCACCATTGTTGACGCAAGCTCGCTTTTGGTTTTCTTCTCAATCGCAAAGTTACTTTTAAACATATAAACCGCAGTAACACATTTTCTCTTTCCGGAATAATATAGGTTATTACAGACAGGGAGGTGTGAAAAATGAGAAGAAGGCACCGCAGGGAAAGGCGTAATTTACCCATGATTTGTTTGGCGGGTTCGCTTGCGTTTGTCTGCATTTGTTTAATTTCCGCGAAGTTCTTGTTTTTCATTCTCGCGGTCTTACTGATAGCGCTTGGGGTTTATATGCTCAGCTGCGGGTAAAAAAGCGTTATTTGAAACTTTAATCATTTCAAAGAGAGGTGTGCGCAATGAAAATCGTCGTGGTAAAAAGTCCGAGGGTTCTTGCCGGGTTTTTAAGATTTTTCTTTAAAATTAAGAAGGAACAGGTTACATAACAAGAAAGCACGGCTTCCGCCGTGCTTTTTGATTTATAGTTAATTAACTATATTATCTTTCAGTTTAAACTGTGAAATCAACTCCTCAAGCACGTTCGCCTGACTGCTCATTTCCTCGCTGGCGGCGGCGCTTTCCTCCGCTGTCGCGCTGTTAAGCTGAATCACCTGCGCTACCTGTGTGATTCCCTGATTGATTTGCACAATATTGCCGGATTGTTCTTCACTGGAACGGGCAATATCAGCGATAATTCCTGCGCTTTCATTAATGCCGCTGACGATTTCGGTCAGGCTGTCCGCTGTTTCATGCGCAATCCTGCTTCCAAGCTTTGCTTTTTCGGCTGAATCGGCTATAAGCGTTCCGGTTTCCTTAGCGGCTTCCGCGCTCTTTGCCGCAAGGTTGCGCACTTCCTCCGCAACAACGGCAAAACCTTTTCCCTGCTGTCCGGCTCTTGCAGCTTCCACTGCCGCGTTAAGCGCAAGTATATTCGTCTGAAAAGCAATATCGTCTATTACCTTGATGACTTTGCTTATGCTTTTACTTGCCATGTTTATATCATTTACGGCGGACATCATTTCGTCCATCTGCCGGCTTCCTTTTTCGGCATTGTTTTTAATGGTGTTTGCTAAATCAGCGGCATGAGCGGCTTTTCCGGCGTTTTCCTTGGTTTGCTCCGCAATTTCGGAAATGGAGGACGAAAGCTGTTCAACAGCCGCCGCCTGTTCGGTTGAGCCTTGCGCCAGCGACTGCGAACCGCCGGCGATTTGCAGAGAGCTTGCGGAAACCTGCGAGGTTGAGCCGTTTATTTTATTGAACATAGTGTTTAAATTATTCAAGGTTCTTTGCAAGGATAAGCCAATGGTATCGGCGTTTGAAAGCAGTTTCGGGTGACTGCTTAAATCACCGTTGGAAATGCGCTCCAATTCGCCGCTGATATAAGTAACGTGCGTTACAAACGAAGATGAAGCGGTAATACACTGCCCGATTTCGTCTTTAATCACCGAATAATTTTCTATGATTTTTTTATCTTCGTCAGTAAGTTTTATATCGCCGGTTGAACCGGCTTTTTTCATAAATCCGGTTAATGCGGCAAGGGGTTTGCTGATAATGCCGGAAATGTAAAAAGCTAAAGAAAGAGCGATAACAAGCGCAATTGTAATCACAATAATAATAACAGCTAACAGTGTTGAAAATAAATTATCGCCGGCTGTATTCGCGTTTTTTGCCACTTCTATCTTCATATCAAGGCATTGGTCAAAATTTTCAACGATTTTATTCACCGTATCGGTATAACCGGTCAGAACGCTGTATACTTCCGCGCCGTCTGCGCCGCTTTTTGCAAGATTGTATATTTGTGACATACATGCACGGAAATCTTTGTTGTATAAATCACAGGCTTCGTCAAAAAGAATTAAAGCGTCCGGGGTTTTTATTGTATTTCGGTAAGGTTCTAAATTTTTAAGCAACGTATCGTGATAATTATCTGCCCTGTTTTTTGCGTCCTCAACTAAATCCATATCATTAACGGACGCGCCGATAATCATATCGCGCATACAGGCGCGCTGGCGCTGCAGCATTTCAATTACTTTTGTCATATAGGGCATAGGAACGGTTTGGTTGTCATACATGGAGCTTGCGCCTTTATTAATGTCCCACATGCCGAAAATCCCCGCGCCGCCTATGATTACGGTCAAAAAAGCCGCAATGAGGAAACCGGTTAATAATTTCGCGGATACTTTCATATTCTTCATGCGATTTAACTCCTTATCATTTTGCTTCCAATTAATTATATGATAAAAAGCGAATTTTCGTGTTTATTTTGTTTAATTTTATGATTTTTGACATTATAATAATAAGCTCTGTTGATAACTGTATTGATGTACAGATAATTTATATAATGCGATGTTGCGGGGACTTCCCCACGGGGAAAACCACCCCGTCACAAATTTCTGCGGAAATTTGCGCCACCCCTCCAAGGAGGGGAATGGTTTTCCTTTTAAACGAGCCAAATTCCCCTCCTTGGAGGGGTGGACGCGAAGCGGACGGGGTGGTTCACAAATGCACATTATAACCATTTTGCTCGCATATCAATACAAAAGTATAACAAATCATAATAATAAAAAACCCGCTTACGTTTTCCGTAAGCGGATATTTAATATTTTCCGCAAAGCCCCCCTGCACGGCGTTCTCTGCTTGACTTTTATACGCAGTTATGCTAAAATTTAATATATTGCTTTGGTACAAAACGGTAGGTAAAGCTGTTTTCGTGTTTTCCCCCGCCTACGGCGGGGGAAAACACAGAGAAAATCTCTACTGTTTACTTCAAAAGTAATACAATAAAAAGAACGGGAAAACAGACATATGAACATTGACGACGCTGTGATTGTAAAAGCGCATTATGACGCCGACCCGCAAAAGGAATGGGACAGGCTTGCCGGCGGGAAATACGGTAAGTTCGAGTTCCGGATTGCCGCGCATTTTATGGATAAATACATCAAGCCCGGCGACAGTGTGCTTGACATCGGCGGCGGCACGGGACGCTATTCGATTTGGTTAGCGCAGAAGGGCTGTGACGTTGCTCTATTTGACTTGTCCGAGCAAAGCATAGAATTCGCTGAAAAAAAAGCAAAAGAATACAACGTCGGGCTTAAAACCTTTGCAGGGGACGCGCGTTATATCAGCGCGAATCCTAAGCTTGCCAAAAAATATGACCATGTACTTGTGATGGGTCCGCTTTATCACTTGATTAACGAGAATGACAGAATTGCCGTGCTGAAAGGCGCGATTTCGCACTTAAAAAAAGGCGGAACGCTTTTTGTTTCGTTTATTTCGCTGATTGGCGGCTATGTTTATATGGCAAGAGAGTGCCCTGAATTAATCACGCTTCCCGCTGAACAAGTTCCGGTTAATGCGTTTATTAACGGTCAGTCTTTCGGGGGAGACGGGTTTACCAGAGCGTTTTTCGCCTACCCTGACTACATATTGCCGTTTATGGAGCAGTTCCCGCTTAAAAAACTGCACTTTTTTGCGCAGGAGGGAATCAGCGCGCCTTTTGCGCAGCATTATGCAAAATTATCGCAGGAAGCGGTTGAGGAATGGTACAGAATCAGTTTAGCCGTCTGCGAAAAACCGGAGTTTTTTTCATACGCCGAGCATTTAATGTATATAGGGGAGAAATTGAAATAATTCTTCAACTTTTGTTTTTATAATTAAATAAACTTCACCGCAGTGCCGTATGCAATGACCTCTGCGGCACCCTGCATAACCGCCGCGGAAGCATAACGCACGCCTACAATGCCGTCCGCGCCTAAAGCACCGGCTTCGTTGACCATCCTCTGCGTAGCGATTGTTCTTGCCTCGTTCATCATATCGGTGTACCCTTTGATTTCACCGCCGACCATGGTTTTAAATCCTGCCATGATGTCCTTACCCATGTGCTTTGATTGCACAACACTGCCCTTTACCAACCCTATGGTGTGCAGATTTTTTCCTGAGATGTACTCGGTGTTTACAATAATCATGTCCGTACTCCTTTTTTAATTTGATAGTTTTATTATACTATATTTTTATTAAAAGTCAATCATTTATTTTTTGATTGATTTGCTTTTTTTTTTGCTTTATGATATTATATAAGCATGAAAAAATATCTTGAAATTCTTGAAATCACAAAACCGCACGGGATTAAAGGCGAAATGCGTGCGAAATTTTACTGTGACAGTATTGAAGAAATCAGTGAATACGAAACATTGTATTTCGGCGCGGATAAAAAGCCCGTAAAGTTAATATCATGCAGGGCAAACAAAACAATGGTAATTATTTCGCTTGAGGGTATTGATACTGTTGAAAGAGCGCAGAAACTTGCGGGTGAGCTGTTTTATATTAACCGCGAAGATATTATTCTTGACGAAGATACCTGGTTTATACAGGATTTAATCGGGCTTGACGTGTTCGACGCCGATAACGGGATTCGATACGGTGTTGTTGAAGAAATCCTGCAAAACGCACCGACTGATGTTTATGTGATTAGAACAACCGAGGGGAAGCAATTGCTGTTTCCATCCGTTCCGGAAGTGTTGATTGATGTAAATATAAATGAAAGCAAAATCTTAATCAGACCGTTAAAAGGATTATTTGAATGAAAATCGATATATTAACCCTTTTTCCCGAAATGTGCGAATGTTACTTGAATGAAAGCATCATCGGACGCGCCCGCAAAGCGGGCTTTCTTGACGTGCGCTGTCACAATATACGCGATTACACCCTTGATAAACACCGCCGTGTTGACGATAAGGCTTACGGCGGCGGAACAGGTATGGTCATGCAGGCACAGCCGATTTATGACTGCGTCAAAAGCGTTGCGGGCAGCGAAACCCCGCGTTTGATTTACCTGTCCCCGCAAGGGAAAATCTTAAACCAAAACCTCGTGAAGGAGCTTGCGCGGGAAGAAAACCTGCTTTTACTCTGCGGGCATTATGAGGGTGTTGACGAGCGTGTTTTGGAAGAATTGGATTTTGAAGAAATTTCAATCGGCGATTATGTTGTCACAGGAGGGGAATTACCCGCGCTTGTGCTGACGGACGCGGTCGCAAGGCTCTTGGAAGGTGTGTTGCCGAATGAAGACGCTTTTACGGAGGAAAGCCATTTTAATAATTTGCTTGAACACCCGCAGTATACCCGCCCCGAAGTCTGGAAAGAACGTAAAGTTCCCGAAGTGCTGATTTCCGGACATCATGCCAATATCGAAAAATGGAAGAAAGAACAAAGCAAAAAAGTTACAAATGAAAAGCGTAAAGATTTATTGACTTAACACGTTAATTATGTTAAAATATAATCAATCAAATAAATTACAACGGAGGATTGTCTGAAAAATAAATTTTTCAGACGGGAATTTGTGCATTGCACAAATTCCGGAAAGGAATGGTTTATACAAATGGGAAATTCAGAATTCAACAAACCATTAGTTACGCATATTTACACCGCTGACCCGTCGGTGCATGTTTTTGAGGGCAAGCTTTACATTTATCCGTCGCATGACCTTGAAAACGACGGCGTTGACGACGACAAGGGCGACCATTTCAAAATGAAAGACTATCACGTTCTGTCATTGGACGACGTCGGCGCGCCTTGCGTTGACCACGGCGAAGCCCTGCACATTAAAGACGTTCCGTGGGCAAGCGAACAGATGTGGGCGCCGGATGCCGCTTTCAAAAACGGTAAGTATTACTTTTATTTCCCCGCGAAAGACAAAGAAGGAAAATTCCGTATCGGCGCGGCGGTCAGTGACAAGCCCATGGGACCTTTCAAAGCTGAACCCGATTATATTCAAGGCACTTTCAGCATTGACCCTGCCGTTTTCACTGATGATGACAATCAATCCTACATGTATTGGGGCGGACTTTGGGGCGGACAGCTTGAAAAATGGCAGACCGGCTCTTTTGTTCCGGGCGAAGCAGATATAACTGTCGGTTCGGACGGCCCTCAGGGCGATGAGCCCGCACTCGGCCCGTACATGGCAGAAATGAACGACGATATGGTTAGTTTTAAAACCAAACCTGTAGAAATCAAAATCCTTGACGAAAGCGGCGAGCCGATTAAAGCCGGCGATACGGACAGAAGATACTTTGAAGGCCCGTGTATGCACAAATTCGGCGGGAAGTATTATTTATCCTATTCAACCGGCGATACGCATTTTCTTGTTTACGCCGAAGGCGATAACCCCAAAGGGCCGTTTACATACAAGGGCAGAATTTTAGAGCCTGTTATCGGCTGGACGACACATCATTACATCGTTGAATTTAAAGACAAGTGGTACTTATTTTATCACGACAGTTCGCTGTCGGACGGCAAAACACCGCTGCGCTGCGTGAAGTTCAGGGAAATTCAGATTGAAGCGGACGGCACGATTAAGACGATGAAGCCTTATGAGGATTAAGAAATGAAAAAAGCACTGTTATGTTTGATTTTAATTTTTGCGGTTATAACAGTTTCGTCCTGCGGCGGGGAAACAATTCCCGCCGCAGACGTTTTATCCGAAACAGACATATCCGCAGCTGATGAAATTGAGCAAATTGAAGAAAACGAGCAGGATAATGAACCAGAAGAGGAACAGGTTTTTTTACCTGAAGCAGAACCTGAACCGGAAATTGAAGAATTGCCGTTGTTTGTAGGATACGCCGAAGATTTTAATAAAAGTGATTTACAGGGCAGAAAACCTATTAAATACGGGGAAGGTCCGGTAACGGTTATCATTTTCAGCGATGATGTTTTGTTCAACTTTGAGCTGCGCGGTATAGACTGGGAAGAATATGACGGCGGAGCACTTCACTTTGGCGAGGTTATTTTCAGTTTACAAAGTTTTCCGACAGATTATTATATTGAATACTCATTTATTTGGCTCGGAGATTCGCCTCACAAAGCGTTTACTTTTAAAGAATATAATGACGGATTATATAACACCCGTTATTCGTATTATATGAATTTAAGCGGATATGACGGTTCGTTGAGCGTTATACAGCATGAGTTTGCAGATTATGAAGGATTTTACAGAAGTCGTGAAATTAAAATTGAAGAAATTGAATTGATTGACGGGGTTATGTTAATCACTGAGAACGGAGAATATCCATGGAATGAAAGTATTACTTTAAAGTATAAAGATGATAAAGAAATTATTGTTGAAAATAATGAATATATTCTTTCACTTGAAATTTCTCCGGATAAAACAAAATTCGTTTACGGTATTCCGAGATTTGATAGTGATGAAGGACCAAATGATTTTTATATGTTTGATGTTCTTTCGGGCGAAAGTGAACCAATTATAATTGACGAATTTGAGCCTTATTACGGACAGCAGTATTCAATAAAAAATGCTATATGGCTTGATAATGAAATCTTGTTGATTATCGGGGGTTACGCTTATGGTACGGTTTCACGCGGGGGTAATCTTTATTATTATAACATTAATGATGGTTCAACCGAAAAAATTATTGATTGCGAAATTTCCTTTGAACTGGAATCAATTAAAATAAATGATGATTATCTTGAAGTTGGTGTTTGCGTACACTTTTACGGTTTCAATAGCTATTTCCGTTATAAAGAAAATATCCACGTAAATCAAATTTATGACTTAATTAATAATAATGAAATATTAGCATTTGACAGTATAAAAATAGATTAAATTCCCCGGACTTGCGTAAAATCCCCCTTAAAGCAATATATTTAAAGTAGATTGCTTTAAGGGGGATTTTAACTATGTCTAAACATTATTTTGCCGGCGCGAACACACCCGACGGCTTTTACAGCTGTTTTAACAATATACTGCCGCTTTCAAAAACCAATAAAAAAATCTACATAAAAGGCGGTTCAGGTACAGGGAAAAGCACACTGATGAAAAGAACCGCTGCGCTTTTTGAAGAAAAAGGGCATAAAACAGAAACCTTTCATTGTTCCAACGACGCGGAAAGCATAGACGGAATCAGTATTCCTGATTGCGGAATCGCCGTAGTTGACGCCACCGCCCCGCACCCCGCAGACCCGCAAATGCCAGTTGTAATTGATGAAATTTTTGATACTGCCGTGTTCCTTGATAACCGTGCTTTAAGCGGACATAAAAAACAGTTGATTGAATATTCAA
The DNA here is from genome assembly GCA_009782265.1 of Oscillospiraceae bacterium. Taxonomy (GTDB): domain Bacteria; phylum Bacillota; class Clostridia; order Oscillospirales; family Ruminococcaceae; genus Ruminiclostridium_E. The sequence goes on from WRJM01000012.1 coordinate 23,786, forward strand.
CCGATAAGAAAGCAACCTACGAACGCGCTTACGGGTATCTGAAAGCCGCACGTAACATTCACTGCTTAAACGAAAAAATATACCGGAGCGCGTTGAATCAAGGGGCATTGAACAGCTATATAGTTGAAACGCTGAAAATTTTCAGCGATACGAACGCAAACGGCAGAAACGCTGTCAACAGAGAATTATTCGCAACGGCAATCACGCCGGACGGGCTGAAAAGCCTTATTTCATCCGCACTCGGCGCGGGAAAAACATATATCTTAAACAATGAGGAAGCAACAGGAACGAACGATTTTCTAAAAGCGGTGCAATCTAAAGTGAACCTGCTTGCGCTTGATACTGTCAGCTTCAAGTGCCCGCTTGAACCCGAAAAAACCGAGCATTTATATATACCTTTATTAGATATTGCTTTTATCACGTCCAATCAGTATCACCGGTATGAACCTGAAAGGGAAAACGAAAAGATTTATTTTAAAGCGTTTTTGAATACACAGGAGCTTGAAAAATACAAGAGCGAAATTGATTACAACCGCGGGATTTTTGATGGGCTTTTGCAAAAAGCTGTCCGGACAATGGCGGCGGCAAAGGAAATTCACGCGGAAATTGAAAATATTTACGGTGCGGCGATGGATTTCAAAAAAATGAATAAGGCATATGACGGGGTGCTGGGTAAATTGCAAGGGTGAAAATATTCATAATGCGTTATCCCGTTTTTTGGGCACACGGGCGTTCTGCTCCAAATCATAAAGCTCCATGAGCAGGGCAACATCGTCCGCGCTCGGATTGTTAAATGTAAAAGCATGACACCCGCAAACGCATTTTTCCTCATTGTTTAACCTATATTTAATTTTGCGGTTGCATTTCTCTGCACAATTACCGCACCGTCCGATAACAAAAGCTGAAAATAAATGCGGCGGCAATGCTTCAATTTTTTCCATGTATGCGTCCGGATTGTTCAGTTTTAACCGCAAAGCCAAGCTCTCGTTTGTAATCGGATAGATGCTTTTTTCATTACCGTATTCAATGAAATTCAATGTATCCTTACCCTTTTGGTTTATGAAACGGTTTTTAAGAAAATCTGCATCTATTTGAAGCGTCAACCCTCGTTCCTTGAAACTTTCTGTCATTGCAAACAAAGATTTATTTTCGGCAACATTTGCAAAATGTTCAAGAGTTTTCGGCGGTAAACGCTCTGTGTTGTTCGCGAAAACGGCAGGGGTCAGATAAATAAACTGCTCAAATAAACGAAAGCAGTAGCAAGCGACAGGCTGAGAAAAAAAGTAAGGGATATATTTTCTGAGTTTATCGCCGAGAGCGGTTAAAACAATCAATAAATCGGGGTTGTCGGGGTATGTAATTGTAAACTCACCCGATTTTTTTAATTTCCTGTTAAAACCCTCAATTATAAAACCAAAATCAGCGAGTAAATCAAGCTGTTCCGGTAGCCGCTTGCTTTTCAGTTCCGTGAATTTTTTTCGGAGTTCAGCTATATCGACGACAAGCGCATTATTTGAAACAAAGGCACATAAACTAACCGCAAATACAGCAGCAGGAAAGTTTAATAACGCGGTGTTTCCCGCACGCCCCTCAGCGGAACAGCCCCGATATTTTTCGACTTCAAACAGCGGGAGATTTAACGAAGCGGGGTCGTTTTCGGCTTTTTTGTAGTAATCCGAAAAAATCTTTCGCAAATCATTTATAGCCTTGTAAAAGCGTTTTTCGCTGATACCTGCGAGGTATTCCGAGCATACTTTTCCATTCGGAAGGCTTTCGGGATATATACATTTGCGTATTCTTCGTGCTTGAAGCTGAACATAAAAAGTATTATTCATGCTTATTTCCCCTGCTTTTTTTCTTTATTATATCATAAGAAATACGACAACTGTGTGTCATATTCACACGTTCTAATATAATTCAGCTAAAATTCAGTTACAAAACAGCGAAAATTCAATTTTTCAGGTTATAATTGATTTATTGCACATATTATGATATACTCAAAACAGAGGTGAGCTTATGGCGAAAATATTGATTTGCGACGATGAAGAGGGCTTGCGCGCTGTCATCAAGCGTTACGCACTGTTTGAAGGTCATAAAGTAACCGAAGCGGCAAACGGCATGGACGCTGTTGAAGCGTGCCGGAAACAACAGTTTGATATAATTATCATGGATATTATGATGCCGGAATTAGACGGCTTTTCCGCAGTGAAAGAAATCCGTAAAACCTCCTCTGTTCCTGTGATTATGCTGTCGGCAAGAGGTGAAGAATATGACAAGGTAATCGGTTTTGAGCTTGGCGTTGATGATTATGTCGTGAAACCTTTTTCGTCAAAGGAAATTATGCTGCGGATAAATGCAATTCTGCGCAGGACAAGCGGTGTTTCCGGCGGCGCGGACGGCGGAAAGCATACGGTTTATACAAAAGACGGTTTCACGGCGGACATGACGGCTTATAAAGTTACCGTTGACGGCGAACAGGCGGATTTAGCTCCGAAATTATATGATTTGCTGTTTTTCCTTATCCGGAACAGGAACATCGCCGTTTCCCGCGATAAAATTCTTTCGGAAGTGTGGGGTTATGATTATTACGGCGACGACCGGACACTTGACACGCACATGAGATTATTGCGGAAAGCCATGGGAAAATACGCCGGTCTGATTACGACCTTACGCGGATTGGGGTATAGATTTGATGGATAGTACCGGTAAAAGCAGGTTAAAATTAAAATGGAAGATTTTCGCTTTTCTGTTGGGCTTCTGCGCTCTTTTGCTCAGTATTCTGTGGCTGTTTCAAACGGTTTTTTTAAACGATATATATAAATTTATCCGCAGGCAGGAATTAAAGCAAGCAATCACCGAAGTGGAGCGGGAAATGGAAACAAAAGGCGAAAACGCCGATTTAGAGGGGTTATTAATACGCATACAGGAAGAAAAAGACATAATGGTTGCCTTTACAATTGATTACACAACTGTTATATTCAGACCCGACTCACAGAATTACCAAATCGAACGCAGGGATTTTACTGTTATTTCCGAACGCCGCGAATCTGAAGTTATCACCGATGTAAGGGAATACAAGCTACAGAACGGAGGAATTATTTCCCTTACGTTTTACGCCGTGATTGTACCGGTGGAAGCTACGGTTTCAACCCTCAGAACACAGCTTTATTTTATAACCGCGGCAATGGTTGTGCTGTCTGTTCTGCTTGCTTTTATTATTGCAAGGCGCGTTTCAAAACCCATTGAAATTATCAGCAAAAATGCCCTCATGCTTGCGCGGGGGAATTATGACGTCCGTTTTAAAGGAGAAGGTTTCCGTGAAATCACCGCGCTTTCGGACACGCTCAACACAACCGCGGCAGAGCTTAGGCGCGTTGAAGCCCTGCGCCGCGAACTGCTCGCCAATGTATCGCATGATTTGAGAACGCCGCTTGCATTGATTTACAGTTACGCGGAAATGATGAGTGATTTTCCCGAAGAAATCACAGTTGAACAATTGAAAATGATTATGAATGAAACCCTGCGCCTGACGACGCTTGTGAATGATGTATTAGATATTTCAAAAATTGAAAACGATATGGAACATGTAAATATCACCAGATTCAATTTGACGGAAAGTGTTTTAGCGACCGTTCAGAATATGCAGGAATTGTTAAAAAACAGCGATTATAAGATTATATTTAAACCCGGCGCGCAAATCTATATAAACGCTGACGAAACTAAAATTAACAGAGCGTTTTATAATCTTTTAATCAACGCGGTGAATTATTCGGGCGAAAACCGGACAGTGATTGTAAAGCAGGAAATTATGAATAACCGTGTGCGTATCAGTGTTACAGACAGCGGCGGCGGCATCGCAAGCGAAGAGCTGCATTTTATCTGGGACAGGTACTATAAAAGCGGAAAAGCGCATAAACGCGCCGTTACGGGTACGGGTTTAGGGCTTTCCATTGTAAAGAAAATCATTGAACTGCACGGCGGATTTTACGGGGTTGAATCCGAAATCGGAAAAGGAAGCACATTCTGGTTTGAAATTGACAATTACAAACCGTCTTGACAAATTTCCGCAATTATGCTATTATCAAAGCTGTGAATTAAATTAATTGTTTTCGTGTTTCCCCGCCTACGGCGGGGAAACACAGAAAAATTTCTGTTTATTATTTATAAAAGTAATAATTACAGGCGCGGAGGAATTTTTAATGAACGTATGGCATGATATTGACGCGAAGCGGATTAATCCGGAAAACTTCATCGCTTTTGTGGAAATTTCAAAAGGCGAAAAAACAAAATATGAGCTTGATAAAAAAAGCGGCTTGTTAATTCTTGACCGTATTCTTTATACGTCCACGCATTATCCTGCAAACTACGGCTTTATCCCAAAAACTCTTGCCGACGACGGCGACCCCTTAGATGTACTAATTTTATGCAACGAGCCGATTCAGCCGCAGGTGCTTGTGCATTGCTATGCAATCGGCGTTATTAATATGAACGATAACGACAGCCGAGACGAAAAAATCATAGCAATCCCTTTCAACGACCCGACTTACAATACATATAAAAGCATTTCCGAATTGCCCGCGCATATTTTTGAGGAAATGAGGCATTTTTTCTCAGTTTATAAACAGCTTGAAGGAAAAACAACAGCAGTGGACGAGGTGATGGACGAGCATAAAGCCCGCGAAATTATTCAGCAGACCATTGACAATTATAAACTTATTTTCGGGAATAACGAACTTTTATAAAGATTTTATAAGGACAAAATTAAAAAGAACTGCACATGTACGGTTATTTTTTCATAAGACGTTTATACGGAAAAAGGTGTGGTTATAAGTATGTTAATTTTAGCCAGCAATTCCCCGCGCAGACGCGAACTGCTTCAAAACGCGGGTTATAATTTTAAAGTAGTCCCCGCCGAAAACGAAGAGCTTACCTCACCGATTAAACCAGAACACGCCGCAGTCGAAACCGCACGCGCAAAAGCCTTGGAAGTTTCCGGGAAATACCCCCATGACATTGTTTTAGCGGCGGATACCATTGTTGTTTTGAACAATAAAATTATGGGTAAGCCCAAAGACGAAGCTGACGCTTTTAATATGTTAAAAGCCTTGTCCGGCGTGCGGCACACGGTGATTACGGGCGTTGTGATTATGAAAGGCACGGATTCCCGTTCGTTTTACGGGCGGACATGCGTGGAATTTTATCCGCTTTCCGACGGTGAAATCGAAGCCTACATTAAAACCGGTGAGCCTTTCGACAAAGCGGGCGCATATGGTATACAGGAAAAAGGTGCGTTACTGGTGAAAGGCATCAGGGGCGATTATTTCAACGTAATGGGACTGCCGATTGCTAAAATAGCGAAATATTTAAAAACATTCGGGGTTGAACCTGTGTAGGGGCGACCCTCGCGGTCGCCCGAAATCCGCGATTATTATTCTGTATAATCGGGCGACCGCAAGGGTCACCCCTACAATTTATTGGGAAAGTAAAAAAATTTTTCAAAACCTATTGACCGATT
>WRJM01000013.1 GCA_009782265.1 Oscillospiraceae bacterium
AATCTGCCCTTGTTCATTGAGCATAAACGCGTACCCTGTTTCGCCTACGTTTGTCCCTACGACAATTTCGGTAAGTTCAGTCAGAATTGTACCCACTCCGGCAACCCCTGCGATTTTCCCGTCATTGTCATAATAAGGCTTCGCACAAGTAATCGCAAGCCCCCGCCCGTATGCGTCCGAATATACATCAGTCCATGAAAGGCTGTCGTTCCCTGCGGCTAACTTATACCACGGACGCTCCCGCGGGTCGAAAAACTCGGATTTTGTACCGGACGCATCGTCAACGATAATGATATATCCATGCTCTGAACCGATATAATTAATGACTGCGTTGAAATCGCTGGCGGCGTTAATATTATTGTCAATTATGCTTTTTAACAAACCTTCTATATTCCCCATCAGTGAGGCGTTTTCCGAATAAACCGAAGGTTCCGCGTTTTCAGCCCATAAGAATTGCGCAGCCATAATACCGTTATTATCAGCACTTGGCGAATCAACCGGATTCGGTTTGTATCTTTCCGGGTTTTGCTCGATTTGCTGTGCTTCGGCGGCAATCATTTCAACAGAGCTTTGAATTAATTTTAATGTTGAATCGCTCAGCGAAGCTTTATTTGCCGCAAGCATCATAAGCCTGTCGGTCATTTGCGATTCAAGCGCGTTGCGGCTGTCCGCCGCCGCTGTTTCGCCAAGCTCGCCGCTTATTTTTACGGTGTTTGCCCGCAATATCAAAAGCCCCGCAACGGCTATTGCTCCTATAATGATTACCGAAATCAATGAAATCCTGACTGTGAGTGAGGATATTTTTTTTCTGATAGACATTTTTTTCATTTTTATGACTATTCCTTTCTGGAAATTTTTCGGCTTGAAAGATTTTGACCAATCCGTTCAAATATTTGTTTAAGAGAATCTGTCATTTTTAATTCGGACATATCAAAAAAAACATGATTCATTTTTGCGAAAACAATATATTCAAATTCTCCGCAAAACGGCTTCATACCCGTAAATTTATATCCTGATTCACTGAGCGTTTCAAATCCCCAAACAGCACCGGCATCATTTATATTAAGGAATAGAACAACTGTTTGAAGCCGGTCATTATATTTTTTTTCAACTTCGCTCACTTTTTCCCTCAAGTCACTCCCGCTCACCGAAATATATATATAGAGCGTTTTATGATACACATCCTGTTCATATTTGATTCGGCTTGTTTCCGGCGGAGAAATCACACTGCTTTGTACCGAAGGCTTTATTCCGAATTCGGCGTACTTACCGCATATAAATTCCGCAAACCGTTCCGGAACATACAAGAGGTTCACTACGGTTTGACTGTTGCTTTTTATGTATATCGCCCATGAGTGTTTTAGCGATTTATAATTTAACTGTGATAAATGCTTTTTAGCATCAGCAACCCCGTATATAAAACCGGTAGGAATGAACCCGTTATCCTCCAAAGATTTTGCCGCCGCTGCGGAAAACATGACAACATGCGCATATAAAGGGCATTTATTTTCATACTGCTTGACTATATAATTTGAAAAAGCGGTTGCGGTATGAAAGCCTCTGTACCCCTCGCTGACAGCCATACCGCTTATTTCTCTTGCTTTTTCAAAATAAGGGTTCTTTTTCACCGCCGCCGCCGCTACAGATTCTCCGTTTTCGGTTATCAGCCCGAAAAGGTCTATGTTTCCTTGCTGTATATTTTCAATGATGTATTTGCTTTCAAACATTTTAGGGTTTACATAATTATCGCTTTTACCGTAAACTGAACGTAAACAGTCTAACATACAGGGAACTGCCTGTTCATCTGAACAGAATTTCAAATTAATCTCTCGATTGTCGTAATTATTTTTTAAAATCATTTTCTGCAATCCTTTCTAAATAATAACCACAAGACTGTTCATGCCGAAAATCTGACGGTAATAAATTTTATCTGCGGATTCCGTAATATATTTCATTCCGATAACATCAAGACTTTTTTCCGTATCGTCCGCTATATTATCTTTATAGTATTTAATCACATCAAATTTTTGCCCTGTATTTCTTATGCGGAGCACTGTCATATCATCAAGCAGAAACAACCTTACCGCAATTGAACCCGTTTTTCTTCTGCTGTTATTAATCATTAAAATTAATATTTCTTCAATGGACATGGAAATAAGCATAGCCTTTTCGGGAGCGACGCCGTTTTCATCGCAGAATTCTCCGATTTTAACCGATGCCATGCTTGCTTCTTCGGGGGTGGGTTCGACTGAAAACGAAATGTATCTGCCCTCTTTTTCAAGTCTTTGATTGAGTAATAAAGGAATTTTTAGTTCCCTGTGCTTTATTTTTAAACTGATTAAAACACCGGAAATAACAAGCAATGTAATGATTCCCGAAACAGGAAACGCAAGCCAGACGCCGTTAATACCTAACGGCACCGACAGCAGATACGCGCCCGCGCCGAGAACTGCGAACTCTTGCAAAAGCGTAATTGTGTTCGCTAAGCCAATTTTTTTTACCGCATTGTAATAAGACGAAAGAACCGATACGTTCAGCAGTAAAACCGCGTAAACCGCGTAAATCGGAATCACACCGGCGAAAGAATTTATTTCTTCTCCCAGTCCGAAAAGCGCGCCGATTTGATTTTTCAAAATAATAAATAAAACGCCCATAATAAATAACAGAGCATTTCCGTAAATAAACGCGGATTTCATGGTTTGCTTAACGCTGGTATTGTCCTGCTCCACGAAAAAAACACCGGCAAGCGGGACTAAGGTTTGCGTTATACCGACAATAAATGCCGTATCGAAGCGGTGAAGCATGGATATAACCCCGAAAACCGCTAATGCGCCGCTTCCGCCTAATTTTAAAAAGAGCGAATTCATCAGAAGTGTAGTTAAAAGTATGTAGAGCCTTGATAAACCAAGCGGGCTTCCCTGCGTAAAAATCTGTTTAATAAATAAATGTTTCGGAAAAACGAAGCGGAAATCCTTTTTCATCATAACCATTGTAATCCCGAAAGCCGCAGCCGCTCCGAGTGCCTGCCCGAAAGCGATTGCTTCAATACCCATATAAATATTTAAAATTATGCTGAAAACAATGGAAGCCCCGCTCATCACTGCAGTTAAAATCAAGCCGATTTGCGGGCGTTCCGCAATTTTAGCAAAGAATAGCGGAATATAGATAAGCATGGTGGAAAAAGCGTTAAGCACGAAATAATTATAATAAACAGAAAGCCGGGGTTTTGCCTCTTCCGCGATTTCCCCTACCGCAAACGAAAGAAACGGCTCTTTAAAAACAAGCAAAAGAATAACCATCAGTATATCGGCAAATAAAGTAATTGCAACTGCCGCGCTGTAGATTTTATTAGCCCCGTCAAAATCATCTTTGGCGATATACGCCGAGCAGACTATCTGCGCCCCGCCCGAAATGATAAACCCGAAAAACGACGCGGCAAAAAAGAGCGGAGAGCAAATTGCCGTTAAAGCAAGCCCTTCGCTTCCGTAAAACATGCCCGTTAAAACCATGCACACAATCGGTCCGGCTGTAGAGGTTAAAAGCGCGAAAATGTTTAAAGCCGCCTGTTTTTTAAACAAGCTCCTGATAAAATAGCCGTTATCTTCCATGATAATAAAATTCTCACTTTAAAAGCATTTCGTCTAACGCAACCATTCCGAGAACATTAATAACATTTTCGGACGGATTCTCTACAAAAAAGCTGCCGCCGTTTGCTTTCGCTCTTTTAAAAAACATCAAAAGTATTCTTATACCGGCGGAGCTTAAAAATGATACCTGACACATATTTAAAATAAGGTTCGTATGCCCGTCCCTCATCGCTTCATTGAGTTTAAACTCAAGTGTGTTCGCGGTTGAGGTTGAAATGCGCCCTTCTAAAATAAATCTGTATGCGGAAACGTCCGCGCTGTCAACAGTAATGATAAGTTCTTTATCCATAATTAACCCTTTTTTTATTTAATTGTAAGTATTTTTGAAAAGCCGACTGAATCTAACACCGACATCACCATGCCGCTGACATTGCGCAGTTCCATCGCTCCGCCTTTTGAAGCGGCGGTTTTCTGCCCGATTAAAAGTGCTCTCAGCCCCGCACTGCTGACATACTGCACGCTTGCGAAATCAAGCATAAGGAATTTTCCTGTTTGGAATTCCTTTAAAATCGCGGCTTGCAACTGCGGGCTGGTGATTGTATCAATCCGCCCGGAAATAAATAATACAACGAACTGCCCTTCGTTTCCAATGGTTATTTCCATATGTAAATACGCTCCTTAATAAAAAATATGCGGTATAATTTGCCTTTTTATTATACCATATCTGCGCCTTTCTGTACATCTTTTAAAAAGCTTTTTGCGCAGATATTGCATAATCTAAAGATTATGCATTATGTAGCTATTATACCATACAGCAAAAATAAAATCAAGGCTTTATTATACGGTTTCCGAAGCCCTTTTTTATTTAAGCGATATTTTTCCGTTCAGAAAGGCGCGATTATCTAAATGCCCGCCGGATACTTTATGGACAGCCGCGTTTATATCCAAATAACACCCCGCATCCAATGCTCCGGAATCCTCTAAAAATACAATTCTTGCCTGTGTTCTTACGGGCTTGAACTGATTGATTAAAAAAAGCAGTCCCGCGTGGAATTTTTCGTCAGCCTGACCGTTAATCAATACGGTAAAGCAAAAACTATCGCCGCCGTACAGGTTTTCAAAAGCCGATTTACTGCCGAAATCCATCGTTTCCTTTGCTAAACGCTGTTCTGTGATATAATAATCCTCCTTGCAAAAAAGCTCTACTATTCTTTCTATCGCTTTTCGCGTTCCTTTCATTTTTATAAGCGGAAAAGCAATTTTTAACAGCGTTCTTAACTGTTCCTCACTCAGAAAATCCCCGTCTAATTCCAAACCGAGCCATTCGGCGTAAACCGGCAATACCTCAGCGGGTGCGGTATCAACGGCAAGTAACTTATCAATATTGTCTATTTTTTCCTGCAAATCGTTATACAGAGAGGAAAACACCGATATATAACGCCGGAAAAATTCTCCGTTGTTTTTATAAACTTCGGGAAAGGTGTTGAAAAAGGTGTCCCCCGGCGCGTAAACAGAAAAGTTTGAAAATTCAATGTTTCCGCCGTATACTTCAAGGCAAATCCAAAGATAACGCCCGTTTTGCTCGTATAATAATACATCGTTGCTGTTCATAAAAACAGAAGCGTTTTTTTCTGATAAAAACTGTTTCTTATTGGCGATTGAAATATCCGGAGCGCGTAAAAAATCATTTATTTTTAAAACGCCGCCCTTGTAAATAAATTCATTGTCGTCCGACGCAAGAATAATAACCGCATACGCCGCGTCTTCGTCCGCGTTTACGTTAAAAGTAAGGCGTCCCCAGTTTACTTCCGGCTGACCGATTTCCTGCGTACCCTTGTCTAAAGCTTTTAAAAACAGCGCGTGAGTATTGCTCTCCGGCTTCGTGACGAGCGTGCCTGAAGACGTTTCCGAAAGCGTAAAACCTTCCGAAAAGCCTCTTGACAGCCTGTTGAAACCGATTTTATATTTACGGAGCATATAAAAACCTCATTTCTAAAGGGGGTGAATAATGATTTCAAGGTTTATTCTTCCCTCATAATACAGCGCGTCGTCGTTCATAATAATATCCGCGCCCTCGGTATATGTATTCTGACGGTCACGGGTAGAAATTTTAAGCTCATACAGCGAATCCACGCACGGCAAATCCTCTAATCCCCTGAAAAGATGATTGTAAGACACCGCCGCACCGAAAGGAACGTCTGTTGTTACGCCGTCCAATGCTTGTGAAATAAATTTTTCTATATCGTTCCGCGCATTTTCAAAATAGCTTTTAACATAGATTTTCGCCTGTAAGTCAATCGGAACATATACCGGACGGCAAAGCTCAATTTTTGAAGTTATCATGCGGCGTGAATCAAGCCAGTTGCCGATATGCTTTATATGCACACCGGAAAGCGTCGGTCTTTCTTCTCCCGTATACGGCTTTACGGCTAAGCGCATCACATTCTTCTCGCGGCAATAAACCGCTTTTACCTTATGAATACAATACCCGGGCGTTTCCATCGCTAATTTTTCGTAATCCGCCGGTGTTACTGCGGCTGAAGCGTTTTTTATATCTTTTAGAAAGCGCAGACGCAGTTCTTCGCCCGTTTCCGCCGTTATGCCGTTTTCCCCTGCGGACGGGTTTATAAACACGCACGGGGGCGGGGGATTGTTTTCCTGCGGTACGGGAATAAATTTATTGCCCGCGATTATATTACCGCTCGCGCCCGCCGTAACCGCGCAGTCGCTTAAAAATAAGCGGCAGTCGTCCGCAAGCCCCGGCTCTGTAATTTTGAGCTGTCCTTTCCCCGAAATAACAGTATAACAAAGCTCATCGGGGTTTATGTTGCCCGGCTCGATGAAGAAATAACGCTTTTCTCCCCCATCGTCCGTATCCTCTGCTAAAAGGCAGAATTCATCAGGCAGAACCCGTTCTAACTGCTCCAAGTCAATTATCTGGTTTTCGTACCCCTCCACCCTACCGGCTTTATAATGGTGAATGGTTTCGTCGTTGTAGCATATAATCCTGATTGAGTCCGCGCCTTGCTCCGGTGCGTTACCGAAACGCTCGGGGTCAAAATCAAAGCGGTAGCTTCCGTCCGACAATACGCTCAGCAGATAAAATCTTCCCTGTTCTTCCTTTGTATAGGCTGTATACGGTTTATACGCTCTGTAATATTTATCTCCCGCTTCGCGCCCGTATACGGTGAAATAGCCGTAATCCGCCATTCTGTGTTTTAACACTACGTTTTTAGGGTCGTCAAAGCAAAAGCTTTTTGCCTTGGTGTCTTTTTGTATAACCTCAATCAAATTCACCGAAACACAGCTTATTCTCGGCGGAATATCATAACAGTTGTTTTTCAAAACACAGCGGAGGACGTAGCCGGATTGAGTAAAAACCGATGTTTCAAGCGGGTTTTCGGGCAGTTTAATTTTTATAACCCCGCTTAATAAAAACCCTCTTGTTTCATCTGAAGCTTCAACGTTTGTCCAGCCGTTTTCCGTGAAGCACTGCCAGATTATATCCGCAAAAATAATATTTTCTTCGCCGAACGGGTTGCGTTTGCCTTCGTCCTTCACCTGAACTGACATAAGCAGTTCTTCTTGCGGAAACTTGTCAAAAACAAAATAAATTGCCGAGTTGTTTTTAACGGGTTTGCCAAACGCATACGCGCTTGTTTTTACGCTCCGTTCCAAAAGATAGGTAATATCTTTATACACGCTTTCCCGTATATCAGGCAAAGTATATACGGCTTTGATTCCCCACGAGGTTAAATCCACGGGCTCTTCTGTTTCAAAGCAAAGCCCGCCCGCCGATAATTTTTCTCCCGCCGTAAGCTTTAAAGCGCGGTTTTTTTCCTCAACCAGCAAAACGCTTGCCGCTTTAAATTCGCTCTTCTGATAACCGAGCATTTCTAACAAGCGCAGACGGATTTCTTCTGTTACTTCGTTTATGCGGCTCTGCTGAAGCATTGTAAAAGCGGAGAGGTTTTGCAAGATTGTAATTCCCGGGTCGGACATATTGAAGTTCGTCCACTCGTTTGTGTAAAGAGGAATTTTTTCGACAGCTTCCCGAATTAATTCTTCGTAGCTTTTATCCGCAAGATTGATATTCCCAAGCATAAGAAACTCCTGTAAAGTTAATAAATTATTTATTATGTTATATGATTGTTTTGGTGTACAGATAATGTTTATAATGTACATTTGTGAACCACCCCGTCCGCTTCGCGCCCACCCCTCCAAGGAGGGGAATTTAACTTGTTTAAAAGGAAAACCATTCCCCTCCTTGGAGGGGTGGCGCAAATTTCCGCAGAAATTTGTGACGGGGTGGTTTTCCCGCGGGGAAGTCCCCGCAACATCGCATTATATAAATAACCTAATTATAAAACATGAACTTTATGTTCTCCGTTTATTCCCAGCATAAACGGGCTTGCTTTAAGCGCGGACAGTTCGCGTTCATGCGCGCCCGCCGAATCAACATATCGCGCAGTCGCGGAAAAATAGCGTATATCCGCACCGTATTTCATTGAGTTAAATGCAACTTTTAACTGCCCTGCGGTAGGAAGCTCGCCTATCTTTCGGACAGACGTTTTTTGTCCGCCGGATGCTTGAACCGGTTCTATGAAATTCCTGATATGCTCGGTAATAAAATTCTGCGTTTCAAACCCTGCCGAAAAATCGCTTGTTTTTACCCAAACATCAACCGTGATTGTAACAAACACGGGTTCGCTGATGAATAAATCAGATTCGGTCAGCGTTGCTTCGCTTTTTTCAAGCAGGCGGGTTTTTAAGCGTTCGCGGATTCCCTCAAAAGAATAAGAACCGTCCGCATAATCGTTCATCAAAACCGCCAATGAAACCATGCCGCTTTTTTTATTGCCATCGGCGTCCTTTCCGATGATACATTCCGTCTGCGAAATCATGCCCGAAAAGGCGTTTGCTTCGCGGATAAAATCAAGCTCACTTACCAATCGGTTTTTTGAATTGATTATATTCACGCCGCGTTCAACGGCTTTTTCAACCGCTTCAATGTCATTGCCCGCGTAAGTTGCAACAGGGTTGTAAATATTTTCCACATATAAAATATTCCCCATAACCGCGTTCACCGCTCCCGCGGGAAGATTAGCTCCTGCACCGTCACAGCATTTTACCTGTACGGTAAACGCTGTGCTGTCCGTCACCATGGGAATTTTTACGTGCGCGCCGTCGCCGAAGCGTATGCTGTTCGTCATGCGGTCAAGTACGTAATGCCGGTCGTCCGGTTTGGAATTATCGAAGTTTTCCGTTTCGCTCCATTTTACAAAGAAATCGTTAATTCTGTTAAGTCCGTCGTATTCCGCTTTAACCTCGTCCGGGCGTTCTTTTAAAAACTCCTGCATCGCGGTTTGCGAAAGACCGCGTTCATTGACGTATACGTCGGCGGATAAAATATTGTTTGCGGGCAGAGCAAAAGACATGTTGGCGGTTGCTGTTTCTATATAGAAGGATTCTTCCTCCATCGTCCATACGTTATGAACGGGAACAGCGTTCGGGAGAATACGTTTTATTACGGGAAAGTAACGAAATTGTTCGTCTGACAATCCGTCCCCGCCGGTTATTCTCAGCCAGTACCGGCTTCTCCCCTCAATTGAAGCCGGTGCGAAGTCGCTTCCGAGCGTAAACATAATCGTACCCGAATTGGACAAACCGTTTGTATTGTCGCGTATTCTTAACGGGGAAAACCCTTTCAGCGTTGAATATTCAAGTTTTAAATCCGCACCGGAAAAGCGCGCACTTTCTTCCGTTTCAAAAAACAAGCTGACGGGAGAACCGTTAATTTTTCGGTCAAACCCTAAGTAAACGGCGTTTTGATTATAGGGAAGAGGTTCAAAAGCGGTTATATTCCCGCCCGAAAGCAAACGCGGAGTGAAATCCCTCAGTTGTGTCCCTAAAACCGAAGTAAGTTTTTGCGGCAGCTTACGTTCGCCTTCATAGGAATAGGATAGGTTAAGGTTTTTAATTAACGGCATATTATGCGTACAGGGCTGCAAATAACAGTTATCCGCCTGCATAAGACGAACGCGGATTGCCCGCCCCGTATTTCCGCCGGAGGTAATCGGCTGCCAATCGTCGGGGCAGACAAACGATGCTTCAACACTGCCGTTTATACGCCCGTCAAATAAAGTTGTTAAATCACTGTTAAAAATTAATTTTTTAAATCCTGTTCCGTTGAAATACTCAAACGAAATCTTTTCGGCGCAGGTTCTCGCCGTGTCGAATAAAACCTGTTTAGGCTTGCGCTTAATCACCTTTAATTGCTCGTCCGCCTGCTGAGGGGTGAACGTAACCAATTTTTCGCGGTAGCTAAGCTCAAACCGCAGTATTATATTCGCTCCCTGCTGTTTGAATATTCGGTCATGCCCGATATAAAATTCATCAAATACTGACGCCTGTTCCCCGAAAGGCATAAAGCTTTCAATGTTCATTTCACTTTCGCCGCGGTTTATAAAAGAAGGCGGAAGCGACGCGCAGAAAGACGAGATTTGTAAGGTTTTTATATCCATGCTTTCGGACACCGCGCCGATTGCTTCAACGCAAACCGCTGAAAACTCCGTGTCTGACCCTTGCCGCGCAGGAAGTTCCACGCTTAAACGCAGTTTGCCGATGCTTCCGCTTCGTTTTAAAACAACCGCTCCGTTTTCCGCGGACACAGAACTAAAAGGAACTAATTCGCTCCCGTCGTAATAACTCCATTTATAACAGTTTCCGTCGGCTAATTTTGCCGACAAATCCGCGCCGTCCGGCGCGAAAACGCGCACGGACAAGGCGACATTATCGTCTGTGTCAAACACGCTTTGGTGATACATCAAAAGAGCGTTTTGCTGTACGCCCTCCGCGCTGAAATCAAACAGCCTGAACGGAGGATGCGTTTTATCCTCAAAATTACCGCCGCCGGCATTGCCGCTGGCGTCGTTTTGTTCTTCCTCTTCGCTGTTTTTATTCTCAATTAAATCGGTTTTTTCAACGCTGTTAAATAGAGGGATTATTTTACCGAGCTTCGGAAAAATCGCCATCATTTCAGTTAAGCGCGAATTGGTAACATGAATGTCCGAAAGCGTTTCAAACACAGTTACACCGCCGTCTTCCTTACTGCCTAAAAGCTTTGTTCCGGCGGATACGTTTACGCTTGAAACCGTGTCACGGATTAACTCCAAAACCGTAACGCCCTGCGCGGGGTGTGCGGAAAGAAGCCCGATGTTCAGCATATTGACAAATTCAACGCGGTATTTACGGGGGAGTTGATTTAAACGGTCAATGCTGTCCGCCAACTGACTGCCGAAAATAAGCGCGATTACCGAGCCTATGTCGGGGTTGTCGGGGTCAAACACCCATTCAGGCGTATAAGAAGCGGCAAGCTCCCGGATTTGTTTTTTCACATCTTCAAAGGTTCTGGCGTCGATTTTATAATCTTTATTTGTCTTATTATTAGTCAAAGTCATTCATCAATCCCTCCGGTTCGGTAAGGTAAAACGGGAAAACCAAGTTTTCCGGCACATTGGTCTCCCGTACAATATAATCTATGTTCACAATTAAACAGCCGGGCTGTTCTGATTTATTAATATCAACCTCAATGCCGCCTATACGGGGCTCCTGCTCCGATAAAAGCCTGCGTATATCGTTTTCCATAATCGTAAGCATGGTAAGCCCTGTATCCGTAAAGGTATAGCTTAACAGCCTTCCGCCGAATTCGGGCACTAACCAGCGTTCCCCTTGATTAGTCATCAGGAGTAAGTATACCGATTCTTTTACGCTTTGGTTTCCCGAAGAAACCGCAAAACGCCCCGTCCCGGGGTTCACCTGTATGGGGAATTTCATTCCGCTTCCTAAAAAGTTTTGTTCCATTTTTTCTCCCTGATATTGGCAAGTATTGGCGAGGATTTACCCGATTTTTATAGGACTGCCCGCTATATTAACCATGCCGCCGCTTTCGATTTTGTGCATAGAAGAGGCTTTTTCGGCGATTTGCGCCCCGTCAATTTTAATCATCTGATCACATTTAACTTTAAACTGCCTTGAAGCGGCTATACTAACCTCTTCCGCTTCTATTTTAACCGCGCCGGATTCACCGTTTAAAACGATTTTTATATTATCCCCGACTTCAATGGTAAGTTTACTTTTTGCTTTGACCTTCATAACGCCGTCCTGCGTTTTCATCTCGATAATATTTTCTTTTTCCTTGTCTGTAATTCTGATGATATTATTCTCGTTATCCATTAATAATGTATGGCTTTTTTTTGCGGTTTGCAGCGTTATTTTATCCTTGTCGCCCTCACCCTCTTTATTGTCTTCAAAAGCA
Source organism: Oscillospiraceae bacterium (assembly GCA_009782265.1). Classification (GTDB taxonomy): domain Bacteria; phylum Bacillota; class Clostridia; order Oscillospirales; family Ruminococcaceae; genus Ruminiclostridium_E. The sequence goes on from WRJM01000013.1 coordinate 11,905, forward strand.
AGCGTGCTTCCGTTTTTGGTAACAATCCGTTTGAACTGATTATTCTCGTCAACCGCGTTTTTCAAGAAAGAACTTGCGTCCTTGGGTACGCACCCGATAATATAGGGCTTTTCAATATTACCGCCCTCAAAGGCGAGAACAACCTGGTCGCCGACTTCGGGCAGAAAATAATGACCCCACTTATCGCCGCCACTCGGCTGAACCAAACGCGCCCATTGAAGCTCGTTTGCGTCCTTGTCGCGGGTGGGGACGGTTATACAAACCCGCCCCGGCATATCTTTATCGTAATTCTTGGCGACTATGCCGAGAACAATACCGTTAATGCGGGTATCGCCCGTTTCGCTTTTGGTTGCTTTTTGTGCGGCGATTTCGTCAATAATATCATAAAGAGCCATAAAAACCTCAATTTTAAATCGGCGATTTCTTTTTAACCGAATCAATTTTACCGATAATTTTTGTAGTATAAGTACCGTCGTTTTTAATTCTGTGCGTTACGTTTGTGATATAAAACTTGTTATCCGCAGGAGAACCCACTTCTATTTCAATAAAATTGCCCGGTAAAATTTCGGGAATACCTATACATTCACATTCAAGATACCCGAGTTTGTAAGACATTTCCTCCATTAAAGAATCCAAGCGTATTTTCGCCTGTTCCTCCGAATGAATTGACGGGTCAATATAAACCTTTTGGCTTTTATTGATTAGCGCCTTTGCCGCGCTTCCGGTTGACATATCCTTGCTGTAAGTGCCGTCCGCTTTGATTAGCTGCCCTTTTCCCGCGTCAAGCGAACGCACTTCTATTTTTTGAACCATTCCCGTTAAGCTGTATTCTAAATTAAAGGTGATTACGCCCTTACCAACCGCAAGGCACATTAACGGCGTCTGCGCTGATTTGGCTTTGCGGAAAATGACATTCCCCCTGTCAATAAAAAAATCGAAATTGAATTTTTTCGCCGCTTTTATAATAAAATCATAATCGCTTTCAGATACCATTTCGATTGTTTCCGCACTTGCTTTGTCATTTCCGCCGCCGCCCTGCTTTTTATCGGGCGTATCCGATACGGATATTTTTTCTATTATTTTCGCAGACTGCATTTTTGTGTAAGCGGTGCGTTTGAGTATTTCGTTTACCGCTTCCCCGTAGGATTTTACCTTTAAGCTGTACGCATAACTCGACGCCATCATAACGCCCTTTGCGTCCATGCCTGTTATTTCGATATAAGGCGGGTCTATTCCGTCATACCCGAAGCTGACGCTTGCGACAAACCCCACAAACACAGGCTCCAACACGCCGAGATACCCTACGTAAACCTTCAGCGATACGCCGAGAAGTGCTTGTTTTTCTACATCGCTGAAATTAAAGTCGCCCGTTGACTGGTCATATGCGCCGAATATACGGAAGTTTACTACCGACGCTTCAAACCCCGCAGTTAGGTCAACGGTAATTTCCCCGATAAAAGTTTCTTTCTTTTTCCCGCTGACAGGTTTTCCGTTTACTTCAACATGAGTCTGCGGAAACCCGAAATCGTGATATTTCTTTTTAAGTTTATTATAAGAATCGTCGCCTTTTGTTTTCGGTACATCCGGTGAACTAAGCATAAAATAAACCTCTTATATTCCGATATTAATGAATTTTTGTATATCCTGAAGCGTGCTTTTCCCGGAAATCAAGCCCTTGTCAACACCCGGTTCTCCGAAGAAAGAAGAAAACGCTTTGTCCCAAATTGCATTTTCTCCCGGAGTCATTGTCTGTTTAAGGCTTAGTGTAACTACGCTTCTGATTGGATTCCCGCCCGGGCTGAACATGGTATATTTTGCCCGAACCTCCTGCAAAACGCCTGTAAAAATCATCTTTGCCCATGTAAACGAAATTACCCGCGTGCTTTCCCGCATAATCGCCGCAATCAGCCCGTTGGTTTGTTTCTGCACGCTGTAGCCGCCCGTCAATTCTTTAACTGCCGTTCCCGCAAGCGCGGCGGCGTCTGAAAGCGAAATCCTGAACTTATCGCCGTGAAAGGCGTCCTTATTGCTTACCGCGTCAAAAATCAAGTCAACCATCAAAACGATAGATTCTTTACGCGACTGCATATTGGGAATGGTAGGGTCAAAATTATCCTGCAAATATTTAACATTTACCGGCGTGGAGTTGGCTTCAAACCTGATGCTTGACGGGTTGAACTGTACCTGTATTTCATGGAAACTGCTTTTTAAAACACTTGTCGCCGTGCTTCCGCCAGTCCCCGTATTCCCCAAAGCCTCGGAAGCCTTCGCTGTAACCGCGCTCTGGCTTAAAGATTTTTTGGTATCATTGTAAATAACGAGTTTAGCTTTTTGATTAAACCCGACTAAACCGGCGGCATTTTCCGCTAAAACTGAACCTGCAGACATAATTGTTACCTCAATAAATTATAAACCGAACGCACCCATATTCAACACATTACCCACATAGCCGTCGGCTGTCACCAAATTACCGCTTGAACCTTTAAAGGCGTTATCGAAATCTCTTATCCATCTTTGGCTTTCCGCGTTATTCTTTTCATTTACTAACATTAAACGCATATTGGCGCGTACAGGATGCCCCTCAATGGAAAACATGGTGTATTCCGCTGAAATCTGCGCTATATTCCCCACAAATGTGAATTTTTCCCACGTGAATTCAATTAAACGCGTATAGGGGTTTCTTACCGCGGCTAAAAAGGCTTCCACCTGCGGACGGACAGACCAGACCGTTCCCTTTAGCTTCATGCCTGCCGTAACCAAGTTCTTGGTTAAATTTGCCACACCCGGCGTAAATTTCTCACAGGTAAAGCAGTCGAAAAGATTAACCTCGTCAAAAACCAAATTCATCGTTAAGGAAACCTTTGCCGGTTCATGCGCGACAGAGTTGGAAACAGGCGAATCTTTACCGGTTCCCTCCACGCTGCCATTTGTTGAAACAGGCTGCTGACCGCTTAAAATTAGCTCCTTGGGGTTAAACTGAACCTTATACTGCCTTTTTTTATATTCACTGCTTTCGAGAAGAAGCTCGGTTGCCGCCTTATCTCCGCTTTCAATGGTTTCAACTATTTTTTCCAATTCCGGTTTTGGGATTTCGGGAGAAAAATCAATCTTCGGCGCGTATTGTCCAAGCTCTAATCTCTTAGCCTTCTCGCGGAAATCCCGCACGGTGATAATGGCTGTGCTGACACTGCCGAGCAGTAAATTTTTCGCGGTTTGCGCTGCGCTCACCTATACCCCCCCTTTTTTTATTGTCAAAGCTTTAAAACTTTCCCCGTCTTGCTCTTTCAAGCGATAAACGGCGTTCCATACTGCTGTATACTTTTTCGGAAATTACGCTCATCTGCTTTGCAATCGTGCTGTTGACTAAACTTGTTATATCCTCTGTGCTTTTGGCTGTCTGCTCTTGAATAAGCTTATGAATCTGCGTTTCATTAACGGTTTGGTTTGCGTTTGTTTCGGTATTGATTGTTTCTGTTTTGATTTCCGTGCGGTTTTGTGCCTGCGTTAATCGTTCAATTAATTCTTCCGGAAGCCCCTGCTGTTCGGTTTGTTTATGAACGGTTAACGCGGGTTTACGGAAATTATTTGGCTGATAAGCGGGTTTTTCTTTTATAAACCGCATTTTTTCAGTAAAGGTTTCCGCTTTCTCATACGCGCTTTGCGTTTCTTCTTTTAATAATTCGGTTTTATGGAATAATTCGGTTGAGCTGTGTTTTTCAGCTTTACGAATTTCGGCGTTAAATATTGCCACTTGTTTTTCCGCCTGCTCCTCGGAATTATCATAACCGTCGTTTTGCACCTGCTGTAAAAGACTGCGGTAAATCAGTTTAGTTGTTTCGTCCGCAACCGATAAAACGGCTTCTTCTTCCGGAAGCAGGTTCATATGCGTAAATTCAATCTGCCGGTCTTCTTTTGTTTCGCTAATTTCATTGTTGATTGAAGTAAATTGCTTTTCCGATTCGGAGAATGACAAATGATATTCGTTACTGTGCTGTTGTTTTAAAAGGCTTTCATAAATCAGCTTTGTTGTTTCGTCCATGCCCGATAAGTCAATTTCTTCTTCGGTTATAACGGGCTTATGCTGAAAATCAAGCGTTTCGGGATTTATGTCTTTTGCTTTTTTACTTTCGGTTTTTTTCTCTTTTGCGGATTTCCTTGACTGTAAAGCACTGCCGTCCTGTTGCATAAGAAGCTGTTCCTGCGTTGTTTTTTTCGTTTGCTCTGTTATTATTTTTAAATGTTCCTCCGGCGTTATGCCGGAAAAAGGCTGGTTTTTTACATGAGTAATTTCGGAAACGCCGAATACTTCTTTTAAAACATTCGGTGGGATTTCCGCGGCTTCGCGTTGTTTTTCCGCAAGCTTTACGGCGTCCGCCTTATCTTCGCCGGAACGCCCTAAGCCGTTCACTTTCAGCATTAATTTTTCTGCGGCTTCTTTGTTCTTTCGGTCATACTCGTCAAGCTGTTGTTTTAACTCGTCAAAAACCTTTTCTTCCCGCTCTTCCTGCGGAAATGCTTCGCCGCTTTTATTTATTAATTCCGTATATTCCGCAACCGCCGTATCATTGAACCGATTGACGGCGTTATTATTTTCATACGATATATGTAAATTTTCACTGTCTAAATTCTGCTGTGACAGGCGTTTTGAAAAATTACTTGTTAAATAATTTATTTCTGTTTTTTCGCTTTGAAATATTTTTTGCTCTTCGCTTTTTTTATAACCGGTAAATATAATTTCCGATTTTTCGCGGTTGATTTCACGGAGAAGTTCCCTGTAGCGGTTATAAACCTGTATTTTATCCGCTTCTTCCGAAGTAAATTTTTCTGTCTTTTCCGCTTCAGCTTGATAATCGTTATCTTGAAATAGCGGCAATACAGCTTTTAGCGGAAAATCGGAAAATTCCCGCGATATTTTAGTAAGCAGGGCTTCTTCTTTTAAAGTAAGTTCTTTTATTTTATTGCTGATAATCCGGTCTTCCGTGCTGTAATTTGTTTTATAAGTTCTGAACATCTGAAACCGCGCAAGAGATTTTTCCGCCGCGTGATAAACAATATTTGATATATCCGTCCAAAGGTTTTGGTTGTTTGAAATATTATCAAGACGCGCTGTAAACACATTGTCAATTAAATTTAATAACGCGCCCGCCGTACTTTGTTCAATTACCTGACGTTCGTTCACGGGAACGGGAAGGCTTTCGCCCGTTTCATAACGGTTAATATGAACGTGCTGTAATTCGGGCGCGTTTGAATCCGTACCGGTAAACCGCTGTTTCATTTCCGAAAACTGAATGAGATTCCCCACGCGGAATTGCTCTATTGTGCGGATTTCCGACGTTTTGATTTGATTGCTTGTATCTGTTTTATTCCCTGTGTAGTTGTTGATAATATGATACATTTCGGCGGTTTGCAGACGTTTATAAATCTCGTTATGAATTGTGTAACGCGGCGTTTCGGATAATTTAATCTGCTCGGAATCTTTCTCCCTGACAGTTCTAAGCTGTTCGGTTCTCTCTCCGGTTTGTTTATTTTTATATTCCGGAATATTTTTTTGATACAATTTAAGTAAATTATATACACTTCTGTTATCTTCCCGCAGTTCTTTCACCTGCCGCATAAACTCTAAAACGTCCGTAATTCCGATTTTACGCAGAACTGATGAAATATAAACCTCGTCCTGATAAGTGTATTTGCTGTTATTGGCAAGCAAAATACGGTTGACAACGCTGTTAAGGATATTGAGTGAGAATTCGTGCTTATTTCCTATGTTCTGCTGAATATTAAAGCTTGCCGAATCACTAAAAAACGCGGGGATTTCCGGCGGTGTGCTGACTAAAAAGAACAAATCCTCCGCAGTTAAATTCGCGTTCATTACTGAATAATTCTGGCTGATTCGGTTGCAAAAAGCGTCCGCGATTATATTTCCGCCTTCGCCGCACAGCGTATAAGCCGTTATGGGGCGGGCGGTTTTTAATTTAAGCGGTTCTTTTAATGTTAACATAACTTATTTCCCATTAAAAATTAATTCCTTTGGTTGCCGCGTCCATCCAAGGTAAATCAAGCAGTACCATTTCGCGGTAAGCGATGGTTGTCGTTTCCGTAATTAATTCCGATTTATCGCCGTTTAACTCGCCGTATGTCTTTTTCATTACCGTACAGCCGGTAAAAGCGTATGCCCGCGCCCAGGTTAAAGGATTGAAATCGCGCGTAGGATAACGCGCAATAATCAAAAGCACCGGAAGCGCGAGTTCCGCTCCGTTCGGGAGCGGGTCAACGTAATCAATCCCTATATAACGTTCGACTTCTAACGTAAAAGGTTTACTGATTGGCTTCCTGCGCATATGAACATAATCGTTCAGTCCGCCCTCCTGTATAAGCTCGTATTCGTTTTCTTTCGTGAACGCTTTTACGCTTTTGCAAGGCAGGTCAAACGCCAGTTCCACCCGAAGCATGAAATTAAAACCTACAACCGGATTAACGCCCTTGTTCCACAATAAAAAGTTGCTGTCAGCCATTGAACGGTTACTGTCGTTGTTAGATTCTTCATATGGCATTGACGGCGGGTTTATGCTTGGAGGGTCCGGCGACACTGCTTCTTTTTCTTCATCGGGGTCGTCATCAAAAACAGGTATTCCGACTTTTTCTTTACCGGAGTCGTCTTCTGTTTCAGTGTTGTCATCTTCAGAATCTTCAGGCATTTCTAAATTGTTTTCATCCATGTTAGTCACCTCTCCTTATCGCGGTTTAAAATTAATATCGAGTATGCTTTTTTCTTTTTTACTTCTGTTTTCTGAGGGAGTTAAAGCGGTATTGATTGAGGAAATTTCCGAACACCAGCGTCTTCTAACGTTATGCTCAAGCGATTCGACTTCGCTGTTGCTCCAGTGAAAATAATAGGAAATGAACGACATTTCACGGTATAATTCCTCTTCCGGATATAACGCTATCCCTCCGCGGTAAAATTTACGGGCACCTCATGCGCGTGACCGCATTCGGGGCAAACCGCCTTTACAACCGGCGGTTCAATATTGTTAATCCGCTGATACATATCCTGCAAAAACGCCAAATCAGCGGTGAAAAGGCTTTCAATCACAGCGGGAACGATTGCGGGAACGCCCTCTATTTCCGTAACTACCCTTGCTAATATCACAATAGTAAGATAAGACGGATTCCCCAGTACACGCGGGTCTTTTGTCGCGCCGATTTCATCTCCCGCCGTCGCCAACCGCATTTTTCCGCGTTTATGAACAGTGCCGTCTGTGCCTATAAACCCGCGCGGCAGTTCAAAATCATAAATGGTGGTCATGTTATTTTATCTCTCCTTAGAAATAATTGTACTAAAATCCAATAAAATAAGTTTTATTGGATTTTAGTACAGATAACCGCGAAATCCTGTAAATCCCGCGGTTATCCGAACCGCATTAATTAAGCCGTAGCACCGCCGCCTGCCGCTTTTCCGCCCGGAATCAGAATTTCCTCATAAGCGATTTCAACTGATTCAATCGCCACTTCGCTTGTGGTAGCGTTCAAGTCGGGACCTGTATACTTTGCGACCCATGCGTTTTTCAGCGTCCAAACCATATGCTTGGCGTCGCCCGCGCTTGTAACAATCGCTGTCGGCGAATCGTTGTCAATAATATCAATCAGCTCTATTGTTACGCTCTGACGGTCTATTTTCGCGCGCTGTTCGCTTACGCATTTAAGTACCCATTCCTTGAAAGAAGAATCCTTTGTAACGCCGTATTTCAATGTAATATTCCCATGCTTAACCAAGCCCGGAATTTTAACGGGTGCAAGGCTCGCGGCGTTTCCCTGCCTGAATTCAATTACGTCTACGGAGGAATCGATGCCCGTAACCTCAGAGAAAGCAGCTGTTCCCGCTCCGTAGTTTCCCACCGAAACCAAAAAATTCATTTTAGTCAGCGGATAAAAATGTGTCGCTTCTGCCATTTATAAATACACTCCTTTTTTGATTTTAAATATTGCTTTTGTTTGATAACTGTCAATTGACAATTGACGATGGTCAATTGTTAGCCGCAATTCGTTGCGATACGTTATTCGCCGCCCGCTTCAGACGTAAACTGCGTTACACGGAATATAACGAATTCGGCGGGGCGTACGGGAGCAATACCGATGTTGCAAATTAAACGCCCGTTTAAAATATCGTCTTGGCTCATCGTAGAAGACCCTATATCTACGAAAAATCCTTCAGCGGGTGATTCACCCGCGAACATTCCCGCTCTGAACAGAGTTTCAAGGAAAGAGGAAATGCTCATCTGCACCCTTGCCCAAAGAGAAGAATTGTTAGGCTCAAACACAACCCAGTTGGTCGCGTTTTTGATGGATTCCTCAACAAATATGAACAGTCTGCGGATATTAACATATTTGAAGTTGGCGTTGGAGCAAGCCGTGCGCGCACCCCATACGCGGATTCCCTGTCCGGGCAGAGCGCGGATTAAATTGACGCCCGCGGGGTTCAAAATATCCTGTTCACCCGTTGTGTAGTTGGTTGAAAGACCGGAGCAGGCAACTGTTTCGTTAGCGGGAGCTTTGTGAACACCTCTGGCAATATCGGTTCTTGAATAAACGCCCGCAACCGAACCCGACGGCGGGATAAACAACGGTTTTTTAGAAAGGCGGTCAAAGTTCTGAACCCAAGGGTGATACATTGCCGCGTAAGTAGAGTCAATCATATTCCGGTATTCTATGATTTCGTCCGGTTTGGTATACTCTACGGGTATATCAATGATTGCAAAACGGTTTTTCTCGTTTTCGCAGTGTGCTACAAGGGAAACCACCACTTCAGGAATGGTGACGCCCGGTACAGCCATTATGCTGACGGTGTTGTTCTCCGTGAACGCCTGAATACCCGTGCGTTTCCCCGGACCTTTGTCCTCTCCTATGTACACACCCGCGTCAAGCGACTGGGTATTTCCGTCTGAACCGCCGGAAAACGAAACTGTTCCTTTCAGCGCGCCTTCGCCGAAAATAAGCGAAACAGGATTGTCAATGTCGCCCGAATCCTTAACGGTCATTTTAACCGTTTCGCTTGAACCCATGCGCTTTACAATGTAATTCGGCGAGCTGACGTTAAACGAAACGTCGTTGTAAACCTCGGCAATATCGTCACAGCGGACGATAATATCCATCTCAGCCGAATAAATAAACAGTTTGGGCACAATCGCGTCGTCTACAGGGCTTGAAGAAAACGCCTTTTCAAAAGTAACCGTGCTGTCAAATATAGTGGCAATACGGTTATATTCCCCCGCAAATTCTACAATGTCGCCCTCGGCGAAGCCCGCCGTCGTTCTTGCGGTAAAGACCTTTTCGTTTCCTTCATCCTGCGCAATAAGCTGCATTTTACGTTTATTGCTTGCGATAAAGGAAATGCTGATTCGGTTGCCCCATTTGCCTTCGTTGGAAGCGATAAAAGTTAATATGCCTTGTTTTGCTTTCGCGGGTTTAGCGTCGGCGGGAACTACGCGGCTGATGTAACAGCGCGTGCCGCCGTTGGCGAAGAACTGTTCAACGCTGTACGGTAAAAAGCGGAAAGTGCCGTGGGTGTATTCGCTTAAATAACCGCCGAATTTACGCTGATAATCCGCGAAATTGGTAACTAAAACAGGCGCGCCTATTGACTGCCCTCTTTCAGTTAATCCGACAAAGCCGGCTGTGCTTGTGCCGACTCCCTCAATGGCGCGCGGCGAAGAATCATATTCCTCAATATACACGCCCGGTGATAAATACTCTGCCATACTTGTTTTGATTTCGGAATTGTTCCGTAGTTTTCCGAAACCAACCTCCTTTCGGTTATTAGGTTTATTTTTTGATTAAGAATAAATTACTTTTCCCTGCCCGGGAGAAATAATGCTGATTGAACCCGCGTAAGAACAAATGAGCTTTGCGTCTGTTGAAAGCCCGGGGATTCCGCTGATGAGCGCGGTTTTGCCCGCGCACAGCCAAATTCCCGCAGGCACCGGAATACACGGCATAGGGGTCAGTACGCCCAAAGCGGCGGCGGTTGCGGAAGCAACCTGAGGATTTGCAAGGGACGTACAAAGCCCGCAGGGGGCGATATTCGCAATAGGCGCGGCGTCCTGAACCGTTGCCGCGGGCGCGCCGCCTATCAGGGTTTTCACCTGTGAAGTAGCCGTGAGAACACCGGGAGCTGTACCCATTGTACACATAATATTCGCCCCCGATACTGCCGGAACAGCCATTGCTACCCTCCCCCTTTTTTCCCGAACGGGACAGACGGGCTTCTGCACCTGTAAGTTTTAATGACCGCCCACCCCTTTCTTTTCTTTTAAAACAAGCTGTTCTTCATTACTGAAGTCTGTTGTTTGAAAAAACTCGCCTTTTTTTGTAACAAAACGGACGAGCCATTTGGCTTTGCCGCTTTCCTTGCGAACCCTCAGCAGGTAATTATTTTTTTCTGTTTTTCCGATTACTCTTGCCGCTATTATGCGGTTCTGATAAGCGTTTTCGGGTTTCTCCAAAGGTTCTTTGATTTTTAAAAGCGTTTCGGAAACATTCTTTTCTATAATAAAAGGTTCATATTCCTCATCTTCGGCGGCAACAGCCGCGTAATACACGCTGTCGAACAATAATTTATAAGGATTGAACACGGTTAAAAGGCGTTTTCTGACATCGTATTCTTTTATTAAACAAGGGTTCTGAACGATTTTTACAGCGTCAAGTTCAATAATGCCGGTAAGCACGCCTTTGAGTGTAAAGCAGGGGAATTCGGGAAAGTATTTTTCACCCGGGAGCATGTGCGTTTTTATGTAAGGCAGGGCTTCGTCCAATTCGCCGTAATTCACCTGTATTGTTTTGGTTTCATACCCGTTTGCCGTAATTTCAAGCTCGAAATCCTGCCGCGGCTGTTCAAGCTCTAAGAAAATAAAGTTGCCGTCGGCGTCTTTTCGCGGAATGAAATCCTTACCGTTAATTTTAACCCTTACGCCGCCGGTTATGGTTTTGCTTACGGACGTATCGATTAATTGCAAACATAAATCAAGCCTGTGCGTAATTTTTGAAACTAAAACCATAATATCCCTGCGTCCTTTCTATGTTTCTTTGCCGTGCCTGTCTTCGATGTTGAACTCGGCTTGCGTAACACGCGGCGTTTCTATGATGATTTCACTTGAGAGCAGAACCGGCGCGGCGCGGTAAAACAAGCTGATTTGATAAGGTTTATTGATTGCTGACCATACCCTGACCTTATCCTCTAAAGACAGTCTTGCGGGAGATATGATAATGGGCGGCTCGTTGGTTTCTAACCAAGGCTGCAGGGTTCGTGGATTAATGATATTCCCGTCGTTGACGATTTGCGCCGCTCTGCCGATAATTTTCTGTATATCGTGCGCTTTTAAGCCCATTTGCGAAGAACCGTTTATAAACAGCATATAATACAAAGCATACGGGCGCGGCGGTTTTTTCAGCCGCGTTCTGTCCGCGCTTATCAGCGGCGGCGTGGAAATATCCCCTTCTTCTCTAATATCATAAAGATATAAGCCCAATATATAGTCAACGTCCTGTTCTGCGGGAGAAGATACGTCAATATTATTCGGCGACGGAATAGGCTCAGGGCACATTTTCTGCCTTAAAGAGCGGACAAGATGACTGCTGACATCGGAAATAATCGGATAATCCGCCATAATTAAACCTACTCTCTTTTATAAATTATACTAATACCGATTATAAAAGCTCTTAAAAATCCGTACAAAAAGCTTGCGTTTATGGGTTTTTGTAGGGATTTTTCAGAAAGCTTTTAATGAGGGATTAGTATTAATACCCGCGTAAAAAAATATCTAAAAGTTCGTCTGCTGTTGATTTAAATTCTTCGCATATCAGAATCCCGTTTTCAGTTCCGGAAATATAAACCCCTTCGCACCCGAAATTAGCGGCGGCGTAGCTGTTGGGAATGTATACATCTCCCCTTTGCTGTGCGGTAAACTGCATTTCTTCGCTTTCTTCTCCGTTTTTGCTTCTGATTACTTTATCGGAGTAAACCGTAAAAGCGTAGTAAAGCGTTCCTTTGGTCAGCACAGCTTGGTTAAGATTACGGTTGCGGACATAGCCCATCTTCGTGAATTTCGATATTGTTTTTACCGGTATGAACACGTTTACCGGCTCGCCGCATTTCAGGAATATAAACTGGTTTCCTAAATTAAACTCATTAACAGCTTTAGACTGCGCTAATCTTAACGCGTCGCCGCTCCCCGTTTGGTCGGCGTACGCCAAAAGAGCTATTATAAAAGCAACTGCGTTTTCATCGTCCGACCCGCCCGTACCGCTTAAACCGCCCGCGCTTCCTAAACCTCCCGAACCGCCCGCGCCGCTTGAACCTCCCACTCCTCCGGAATCGCTGCCCGCGCCTCCTGAACCTCCCGCACCGCCGGAGCCGTCAAAAAACGCATTTGCTAACGCTTCAAAATCCACTTCGTCTAACATTGCGCTTTCGTAAGCTGAACGGTTATCCAAAATAGTCTGCTCGACTTTATCAATTGCGCCGTCAAATATGTTCGTACCATCGCGTTCTGCTTTTTGAAGCATGGCGTCAAATACATTCTTTAAAGCGGGGAACACGATTTTAAAATTCATGTCAAGAAGCCCGCTGAGCGCGTCTATGCCGTCGTCCAAACCGCTTGTATCGCCGTTTGCAACTGCGTCAAGCAAATCCTTGCGCAGTCCCGCTACTAAATTGCCTACTGAGTTTTCGGATAAGCTGTTGTTCAGCACGCTTAACTGCGTTTCCAATCCACGGATTTTATCGTCGTTTGCGCCGTCGTCGTTATCATTGCGTAATTCCTCAAGCTGAGATTGTAAATCGGCTATTTCATTATTAACGTCGTTTTCCGCTTCGGCGATTTTACTGTCTATATCGCTGATTAGCTCTTCGATTCTTTTCGCTTCCGCTAAGTCGTTGTTGTCAAGCGCGCTCATATAATCGTTTTGCAACGCGCCTTTTTCGGCTTGCAATTTATCTAAGTCGCTTCCGCCGAGTTTTTGCTGAAGTGCCCGTAAAATTCTTGATAAAAATTCTATATGGTCCTCTACGCTGTTGTCCGAATACCATTTGTAATTATCATCTTTGACAATTCTGTACCAATTCGTAGTCAAATCAAGGCGTTCGTTAATATAATCCATGCCGTCCGCAGGGTGCATACGGTCGGTAAGTGCCTGAATAAAGAATTCCAACTCACTCCGTTCGCCGTTCAGAAAATCCGCGCTTGTTTTAGCGATTGAATTCAGGATTGCGCCCGCCGCGCCGGTAGAAACGGCAGTTTTATATTCAGATGTTTCCCCCGCCGCGAGCGAAGCGGTGTAACGCTCTGATGAGTCGGGGATTAATCTGCCGTCTAATACTTCAAATTCGCCGTCCCTGTTAATGATTTCGCCGTTCAGAATATTATTTAAATATACCAAATTTTGAACATCAATGCCGCAGGCGGTATAATTGTTGGCGTTCGCGTGGCTGATTAAATCGGTTGCATATTGGTAATAAACCGACGAAGAAACGCTTACGCCCTCACTCATCATTTTACCCTGATGAAGAATCAATGCCGCCTGAATGTTGGCAAGGCTTTCGTTTACCGCCGCGACAAGGCTGGTGTCTGCGCTTTGCCCTTCCGTACCCGCTTCTTCTTCGCTTCCTTCGGTATCCGCAACTGCCTGCAATTCCTCCGCATAAGCGATAAGCGTTTCTTCAATAATTCCGAATACTTCGGCGCGTCTTGTTGCGTCTACGGAATCCATCACCGACTGAACAGCGTCTGTTTGGTCGCTTTCCGCTTTCGGGGCGATTGCTTCGTAATAGGCTTGCAGAGAACTTAAATCATTATCGCAGGTTCTTGTAACACTGTTTTCTACTTCTGTTTGGAAGAATAAGGCGATTCGTGCAATTTTTGCTTTGCCTTGTTTAGAATCGCTCTGCATTTCCCTGTATAAATCATACTGCATTTTAAGCGGCAGAAGCTCGTCTAATTTTTCAAGTTCGTAAGGGTTATATATATCGAAAATATTCACAGACTCTTTGGTTCTTAAATCATAAGTAATGCCGTCCGATTTGGTATGATGAGTGAAGAACAGGGTTTCAATTACATCGTTTTGAACCGGCATGCTTTCTCCTGCGCCCGCGCCGTCAAAGCCTGTTGCAATCGCGGAAATTGAAGTCGCCGTTGTAATATCGCACCATACCCCGTCTAAAAGCTCGGATTTATAAAAAACCCTGTCCTGCCCGGATTCAAGCGCGGAATCCTGCGCAATTTCATATAATTTATCGGAGAGCGCGCTTAAATGAATCAAATGCGTACCGATGACAAGCGTTGAATTTTCGATTTCAGCCGCGTTAATATGAACGGCTTCTTCTTCGTTCCATAAAGCATTAACAATATTAGCCGCAACAACAGCAACCGTAATTAATATTAAAACCGCCGGTATAATTATTTTCTTTTTTAAAAACTTCTTCATTTAAAAACGCCTCCTTCCTTATTAATTAATAACTGTCAACTATCCTTTAACTGTCAACTGTTAATTGTATCGTTTGTTCTTTCGTGTCAAAACGTGCATTTCCGAGCAATTCTTTGTCTTTGTCATATACAAGGATTTTTATATCCTCAAGCGCGGTAATCAGCAGTGACAGATAGGTAAA
>WRJM01000014.1 GCA_009782265.1 Oscillospiraceae bacterium
GTCAGAAGCAGGAAGAAAAACCCCGCAAAGGCTTGTTTCGTTGAAAATATTTTTTTATCCGGCATGTTGTTTCACCTCAAGTTAAAGTATATCAGTTTTCGCTTGTTTTGTCAATCGTTTGATGTATAGTCCTTAAACTTGAAAATTAGTAATTTTCAAGTTAATTGATTATATCTCCCCATCTTTTTGTGAATTTTTCAACAAATCCGGGGCTTATACTCTCTGCCTTGCTTTCAATTTCACCGGCTTTTATAACTTCGCTTTCAAATAAGTCAATAATCCACGCGTTTATATCTTCGGGAATATCGGTTAATTTCATCAGTTCGTCAAAAACAATCACCGCTACCGGCATACAGCTCCCATACCATTCGGAAATACTTTCACGCGCTTCCCGCTCTGTTCTTACGCCGTTCCTGACTGAAATAAAATGTTCAAGCGCAACGACAAACTCTTCTTCATGGTTCGGAACGGATAACGCTTTATATGTTTTACTTAAAAACTCATCGGCTTTAATAGCTTGCCTGTATATCTCTTTTAATTCTTCACTTGAAAAGCTATGGATTAATTCATGCGTCAGAAGCCATAAAGCAGATTGAGTTGATATATCATTGCTCCAGTAATTTGTAAGATAACTGTTTTCAGATAATTGAAAACTTACAGTTCCTGTACTGAAATATGTTAAAAAAACAGTAAAAACCCCCAGTTCCCGTTCCGGTTTCAATCTTTGGATATCCAAAATCACATTTTGTGTTATTGAATCCCGGATAAAAGCATTTTCAACCATTTTGCTTTGCTCAGTTAAAAAAGGCAGACACTGTTCTTCCCAAAGGCTTTCAAATCCCATTTCCATTAAAATTTCAAAACCCTCTGCATACTTCTTTTTCCATATTGTTATCCATGCATCGGGAATATAACTGTTTGCTTTTAAGCAATCCGGAAAAACTTCTGCTAAAGTTTTTAAATCCATATTCTTTACTTCTTCAAAAGAATAAACTTCTAAAAGGTCACGGAAAGGAGAATCAGAACCCATTTCTTCCCGTCCTTTAAAATGTTCTCTCACTTGTTCGTCAATATCGTTTTTTCGGTTTTGTTTTTCATTCGACCACGCAATCGCTATTATAGCGTCAAAAGCAAGGCAATAGTCAGCTTTTATTGGTATCTGTTCAATTTGAGTTTCAGCTTCTTCTCCCGAAGATAGCGTCAAGGTTTCTTCCTCTGAATCCCCTTGATTTTCATCAGAATCAATACTTTCAGGCGTTTCATTCGATTCTGATGCTTTTTCTTGTTCCGATTGCTCATTGTCGTCTTCGTCCGTAATACAGCCGGTCAGCAGGATTGCCATTGCTAAGATTAGTGCTAAAATTGATTTTTTCATTGTTGTTTTTTATCCTAAATTTTAATTTATTATTAATTATAGCGAAAAAACAAAAGCTTTTCTATGCGTATAATAACGATTTATATCATTATTGTAACTTGTTTTTCAAAAAAGTGCGTGACCGCCTCTGCTCTCTTTTTGAAAAATAAAAAATAATAAAAAAGCAAGGCTTGTCATATAATCAGACAAGCCGTTAATATTAGAACCTGTGTTCAATAAACGAAATACTTCTATGTATTGCCGCCCGTCTGCGGCGGGCGGTAATACGAAAAAATTTATTTACTATTAGAGCATGTTTTTAATTTTCATAGGGGGAATCAGCTTGAATCATTATAAAGGTTTATCAACGCATGAAGCGGAGGAAAACCAAAAACGCGACGGCGCGAATGTCTTAGCCGAAAACAAAAAAACGAGCAGAATTGCCTTGTTTACAGGGCAGTTCAAGGATGTAATGGTTCTGATTCTGCTCGCCGCAACAGCGTTCAGCCTTGTTATGGGTGAAATATGGGACGCGGTCACGATTATTATTATTGTGATTTTAAACGCCTGTCTGGGCTTTTTTCAAGAATACCGCACCGAAAAAACGCTTGACGCATTAAAGAAAATTGCCGCCCCTACCGCACGGGTTTTCCGTGACGGCAAATTAATTACCTTACCGACGGAAAAACTTGTGAGAGGCGATATAATAAGGCTTGAAGCGGGTTCAAGAATCCCTGCGGACTGCAAGGTTTTAGAGCAGTCAGCACTCGAATGTGATGAAAGCATGCTGACGGGCGAAAGCATAAGCGTGCAAAAATGCGTTGTAGGGGCGGATAACCAAAATTCCCGCTGTTATATGGGCACAATTGTAACAAAAGGGCACGCGGTTGCGGAAGTAACCGCAATCGGCAGAGCCACGCAAATGGGGCAGATTTCCGATATGCTTCTTGACATAGAACCCGAAAAAACCCCGCTTCAAAAGCGTTTAGCCGAGCTGGGTAAAATTATGGGGATTTCCTGTCTTGTGATTTGTTTTGTTGTGAGTTTATGCGGAATTCTGCGCGGCTTCGGGGTTTTCGATATGATTTTTACCGGGATTTCGCTTGCCGTAGCGGCGATTCCGGAGGGTCTGCCCGCAACGGTTACAATTTCGCTTGCTTTAGCCGTCCGCAGGATTTATAAGCAGAAAGCACTTGTTAATAAACTGCACGCAGTTGAAACATTAGGCTGTACGAATGTGATTTGCACCGATAAAACAGGGACACTCACACAGAATAAAATGACTGTGACTGAAGCAATCGGTGATAATGAAAAACTTTTATATTTATGCGGCGCACTTTGCAACAACGCATTAAGACAGCCTGATAATAAATTCTCGGGCGACCCGACCGAAACGGCGTTAATGCAAAGCGCGGAAAAAGCGGACGTAAAAACAAGCGGTTATGAGCGGGTTTCAGAAACGCCTTTCGATAACACGGCAAGAATAATGATTGTGGAAGTCAAACATGAGGAGAACACTCAAAGATACATGAAAGGCGCGCCGGACGCCGTTCTTGACAAGTGTCAATACATACTGAAAAATAATCAGACAATTCCCTTAACCGCAAGGCACAGAAAAGAAATTCTTGCTTCCGTTATGGGTATGGCGGCGAAGGCTCTGCGGATTCTCGGTTTTGCTTATAAACCGACGAACAGGGACGGGTATGTATTTTTAGGTTTACAAGGTATGAAAGACCCTTTACGTCCGGAAATAAGAAGTGCCGTTCGGCAGTGCAGAACTGCCGGAATCCGCGTGGTAATGCTGACCGGCGACCACAAAAACACCGCCGCCGAAATCGCCAAACAAGCCGGAATCCTCAGTAGAGGCGGCTCTGTGTGGTCGCCTGATAATGTCGGAACACCACATAGGGTGTTCCCTGCATCTTCCGTTTACACGGGCGCAGAGCTTGCTTTAATGTCTGACACCGAACTGCGCGAAGCTGTAAAAACCGCGCAAGTTTTTGCACGGGTGTCCCCTGCTGATAAGCTCAGGATTGTGCGCGCTTTTAAAGCCAACGGCATGGTGGTTGCCATGACAGGCGACGGCGTAAACGACGCGCCCGCCGTCAAGGAGGCTTCAATCGGCGCGGCGATGGGCATAACAGGCACAGACGTCACCAAAGAAGCCGCGCAAATCGTTCTGCTTGACGACAATTTCGCAACGCTCGTAAGCGCGGTTGAACAAGGGCGCACGATTTATAATAATATCCGAAAATTTGTACGGTACATGCTTTCGTCCAATATCGGCGAAATCGTTACCATGCTGTTCGCGCTTCTGCTCGGTATGCCGGCGGCATTGCTCCCCATACAGATATTATTAATCAATCTCGTAACAGACGGACTGCCCGCCGTCGCGCTCGGTATGGAGCCGCCGGACGACGATATTATGAAAAAACCGCCGCGCAAAAACGACGAAAGCATTTTTGCGGGCGGGCTGTTATTTAAAATATTGCTGAGAGGGCTTGGTATCGGGTTTTTCACGCTTCTGACATTCCATATCGTGCTGAGAAGCGGCTCGCTTGCCGCCGCCCGAACCGCCGCTTTGGCAACGCTCGGTTTATCGCAGCTGGTGTTTGTTTTCGAGTGTAAAGACTGCGAAAAAGGCTTATTCAACGCCTGTTACAGGAATAATCCTAAACTTATCGGCGCGGTTGCGATTTCATTTATGATAATTCTCTGCGCCATGATTTCGGGTGTACTGTCGCCGGTGTTCAAAACCGCACCGCTCGAAATAAGGCATATCGTTACAGTATTCGGGCTGACCTTGGGGTATCCGGTTTTGAAAGGGCTGGTTAAGTATTTTAAAAGGTAACTTTATTTCATTTTCTGAACAGCGAAAATAAGTTTAATCATTCGCAAAATTGCTTGCTTTTCTTCGGGTGATTTTCCGTTTAACTGGTATAAAATTTGATTGGAAACCTCGTCGGGAACGGCGGGGTTTTTGGCGTCAAAGCCGCTGAAAAAGTCGGAGAGCGATATATTCAGCACACGGCAGATTTTTTCAAGAGTGTGAACGGTGATGTTCTTCTCACCCCGCTCCACCTGCCCGAAATAATGGGGCGTAATGCCCGCTTCTAACGCCAATTGCTCTTGCGAGAGTTCTGCACTTCTTCTTAATTCACGAAGTTTATTGCCTAAACTATAGTTATTAATCATAATAATCACCCTTTTTAGCATAAAACACTTGACAGGTGATTTTCAATGTGGTATAGTTATTTTATGATATGATATATAGTTATTATTTAAAAGTCCACTATAGTATTGGAGTAAAAAAATGTCAACATTCAGGGATACTTACGGTAATATTATTATCCGTAAAGACGGAAACAGGCTTTGGGATAACAGCGGCAATTGGGTTTATGAAATAATCGGCGACCGCATTTACGATACAAGCGGAAACTGGCGGTATGAACTGCGGGGCGACCGCATTTATGACACAAGCGGGAATTGGCTGTATGAAATTCGCGGAGAGCGGGTTTTTGATACAAGCGGGAATTGGTTGGGCGAAAAATATTAAAATGACTTTGGAGGAAGACAAAATGGGTTTTGTAATTGTATTTATTATTATAGCTACTATTGTGCTAATTAGGGTGTTAATAAAAAATGATGCACGTAAAAATTTTCTTGACAGTGCTCCTTACGATGTGTTTATAGGTATGAGAGAAGAATTATGGAAAAGGGGATATTCTGTTAGTGAGCCAAAATTTGAATGTAAAAATAAAAATAATGCTAATTGTACTGTGAATGTATATTCAAATTCAAAAAGTATAGGTCGTATCTTTTTTGGATATGGTCAAGGATATTATTATGGTAAGTTATCTCACGCTTCTAATATATGCGCTTATAAAAACAGCAATATTAATAAAGAGAAATTTCATGCAGTTAATTTAATTGGGTTTTTTCTAATATCTGATATTGCAACATTGATTGCACCAGAATGGTTAAATATTGGAGGAATTTATCTCCAATTTATTTGCAAAACACAAAATTTGGAAGTAATCCCCCTGATTGGTTTGAAGAAAATTACCGATACGAACCATGGAATTATGTTAATACCATGATAAATTATGATTAAAACGCCACAGACAGTTATCTCTGGTTGTTTATATTAAAAATAATCCACCCTCTAATTTAGTTGAGGGTGGTTATTTTTACGTTTGATAAATTTTTCTCAAAAAAACCTTGACTAACCCTTTAAAATCTGTTAATATGATTATATAAATATATTGTTTAGTTTATTATACAAGGGGGTTTTATCGTGGGAATGACCGACAGGCAGTTTGATTCTTATCAAGCAAATCTTTTAGAACTGTTAAAACAAGCGTTGGAAATAACACCCGAAAATGAGAAATTGAAAGCTTTGGTTAAGAGAATTGAAGCCGAACTAAAAAGACCGTAAAACAAAGCCGTCTTTTGAAAGACGGCTTTCATTTTTTAAATTTTTCTCAAAAAAACCTTGACTTGCAACAAAAAATCTGCTATAATATTAAAGCGTGTCAATATAACATGAAAAAAAGGAGGTGTAAGACAATGGCAAAATGTGAAATTTGCGGGAAAGGCGTTGCTTTCGGAATCAAGCTTTCTCACTCGCACAGACGAACAAACAGAACCTTCAAGCCCAATGTACAGAAAGTAAAAGCTGTTGTCAACGGCACACCATGCCGCGTTCACGCCTGCACAAGATGCCTGCGCTCCGGTAAGGTTTCAAGAGCAGTGAAACAAATCAGCCAAGTCAGCGTACCGGCAGATATTCTGCAAACCCAGATAGATTTACAGCCCGTTGCAGAAACGGAAGCCGTAAATGCGACGTTGTAAGCGATTTGCGTAAATGTGTAATATTTAAAGCGGTAAATGTATAAAAAGAATCTTTTATACGGGAATTTTGCACTGCAAAATTCGGGAAAGGAATGAATGTAAATTGAAACAGGCCATACATCCGAACTATGAGGAAACAACCATAAAATGCTTATGCGGCGAAATGATTCCCACACGCTCCACAAGGAAAGACATCAAGGTGGAAATCTGCTCCAAATGTCACCCGTTCTTCACGGGTAAACAAAAATTGGTTGACAGCGGCGGGCGCGTTTCTAAGTTTAATAAAAAATATAATCTTGATAAATAATTTATATTGATTTATTTTAAAGGGCGAACAAAAGGTTCGCCCCTACTTTAGGTTTATAAAACAAATGTAGGGGCGAACCTTGTGTTCGCCCGAAAAAAGCAAAAACATAAAAATTATGAATAATTACAAAACACCTAAAATCCGCGCAAATGCCTCATTCACCGAGCGCAAAAGCGAATTTATCGGGCACATCTGCCCTGTTTCTTCGGAAAAAGAAGCGTTGGATTTTCTTGCGGAAATACGCGCTGAAAACCGTAAAGCAACCCATAATTGTTATGCTTACATTTTAAAGGAAAATAACATCTCACGCTATTCTGATGACGGCGAACCGTCCGGAACGGCGGGCGTTGTCATTCTTGACGCGCTCCAAAAAGAGGGATTAACCAATGTAATGTGCGTGGTTACGCGCTATTTCGGCGGGATTCTGTTAGGTGCGGGCGGATTGGTGCGGGCGTATTCAAAAGCGGCGTCAATAGCTGTTTCACAAGCCGGAATCAAAACAATGCTCTTAGCAAGAAAAGTGCTTATAACGCTGGATTATCCGCTTTACGGCAAGGTTGAAAAGATTTTTTCGCGGGAATATATACACTTCCCTGTGAAAAAAACAGGTACTGATACAAGGGTTTTTCTGAGTGTTGTAAAGCGGGATTTCGGCAAAGAAGTAAAACTTACGGTTTTTATTGAAGAAAGAGAAACCGCGGCGGATAAGTTTACGGACTATTTAAATGACCTGTGTAACGGCGCGGTTGTTGTAAATTTTATACAAAACGAGTTCTTTGATTTTGGTTAAACCACCAAAATTTTATAAGAAAAAAGGTCATACGGCGTAAAACTTTGTAATAATATATATGATGAAAAACAAATATTCGCATGAAAAATGCCCGCGTGAAATAACATTTGAAAACGAAAAAAGCGTTTTATCGGAATACGCTTGTTTTTCCGGAAACAGCAAACGTGCGCGGGAAGAAACACCCTGCCCGCTCCGTACCGATTTTCAGCGCGACCGTGACCGGATTATTCACAGCAATTCTTTCAGGCGGCTAAAGCATAAAACGCAGGTTTTTTTAATGCCGAAATCCGAGCATTTCAGAACGCGGCTGACCCACACGCTTGAGGTTTCGCAGATTGCGCGGACGATTGCAAGGGTGCTCAGGCTTAATGAGGACTTAACCGAAGCCATTGCTTTAGGGCATGATTTAGGGCATACCCCGTTCGGGCATGACGGCGAAAGAGCGTTAGACGCGGTTTTGCGTTCTGTGACAACCTGTGATGGTTTGCAGTGTTTCCGCCACAACGAGCAGAGTTTACAGGTGGTTGACATCATTGAAAAAGACGGCGCAGGCTTAAATCTGACCGAAGAAGTCCGCGACGGCATATTAAACCACGGAACAAGCGGGAAACCCCGAACCCTTGAAGGGCAGATTGTCCGTGTATCGGATAAAATCGCCTACATAAACCATGATATAGAGGACGCAATCCGTGCCGGCGTATTACACGAGCAGGACTTACCCGAATTTTCCGTAAAAATATTAGGCGACACAAAAAACAAGCGGATTACCGCGTTGATTAATTCGATTATAATTAATTCAACCGATGAAATAAAATACGATGAGGACACAAAAAAAGCGCATGACGAATTGCGTTCGTTTTTGTTTGAAAATGTATATTTTAAACCGGAAATCAACACCGAAAAGGACAAAGCGCGTTTTGTCATTGAAACCTTATTCAATTATTACGTAAAAAGCCCCGCAAAATTGCCGGATAATTACAGAATATTTATTGAAAACCACGGTATTTTCCGTGCCGCGGCGGATTTTATTTCGGGTATGACGGACGATTACGCGATTAATCTTTTTAACGAGCTGTATGTGCCGAAGCAATGGACGGTGTATAATTGATGATTCCCGAATCCTTCATAGAACGCTTAAAGCAAACCCTTGACATAGAAAACATCATCACGCCTTACGCCGAGCTGAAACGCGCCGGGCGCGGTCATGTCTGTCTTTGCCCTTTTCATTCGGAAAAAACCCCCTCCTGCCATGTTTATACCGATTCGCAAAGCTTTTTCTGCTTCGGCTGCGGGGCGGGGGGCGACGCAATTACATTTATCAGGCTGATTGAAAACCTTGATTACCCCGAAGCCGTGCGCTTCTTAGCCGGCCGTGCGGGACTTACCGTTCCCGAAGACGGCGTAAACGATAAGGAAGCCGGTAAGAAAAATCTGTTCCTTGAAATGAATAAGGAAGCGGCGCGGTTTTACCGCGACGTGCTTCATTCCGAACGCGGGATTCCCGGGTTAGATTATCTTTACACACGCGGTTTGAATCCCAATACAATCAGAAAATACGGCTTGGGCTTTGCGCCGGCGGGTTGGGACGCGCTGAAAAACCATATGCGAACCAAGAATTATACCGACGATAATTTGGTTGAAGCTTCTTTGCTGGTCAGGGGTAAAAGCAATGTTTATGATAAGTTCAGAAACCGCGTGATGTTTCCGCTGATAGACAGGCGCGGAAATGTTATCGGCTTCGGCGGGCGGGTGATTAACCCCGACGATGAGCCGAAATATCTGAATTCTTCCGAAACAATTGTATTTCAAAAACGGCTAAACTTATTTTCGATAAATTTTGCAAAGAATACCAAAGAGAATTATTTACTTCTTTGTGAAGGCAACATGGATGTTATCACCCTCAATCAAGCGGGTTTTGAGAACGCTGTTGCCACCTGCGGCACTGCAATCACAGCGGAGCAGGCGCGGTTAATGCGGCAATACTGCGAACAGGTTGTGATTGCCTACGACGCGGACAGCGCGGGACAGAAAGCCGCCGAAAAAGCGGTAAACTTACTCGGACAAGCAGGACTTTCCGCACGGGTGCTTGATTTTTCGGGCACGGACGTGAAAGACCCTGATGATTACATCAGAAAATACGGCAGAGAAGCTTTTGAAAGGCTTGCCGTTAATTCAAAATCGGTGATTTCCTTTGAACTGAAAAAAGCCGAAAAAGATTTAAATCTTGACGAACCGGAGGGACGGGCAGAGTATCTTAAAAAAGCTGTTGTGATTCTTGCGGGGATTCAGAATAAAACAGAACGGGCAGTATACATCAGCGAAACGGCAAGGCTTTGCATGGTTCAGGAGCAGGTGCTTATCACAAGCGTAAACGACCGTATGAAAAGTAATTTTAAACGCGAAGAAAGAGAAGAAAAAAACAAGCTGATTAAAGGCGGTTTTCAAAGAAGCGGGAACGGTCAGAGCGGGTTAAATATGCGCGAAAAAAGCCCTGAAGAGGGCATAATCGCCTATCTTTTTCATTCGCCGGACAAGCTCCCCAAAATCCTTTCAAGGCTCTCGCCGGACGATTTTCCGACCGAATTCAACAAACAGGTGTTGGAAATGCTCATATTTAGGCTTAAAAAAGGGCTTTCGATTGATATATCCGCACTGCAAAGCGAATTTTCACCTGCCGAAGCGGGCAAAATAGAAGCGATAAAACACAAGTATTCAGATGTGCCTTATACAGACGAAAGGCTTTTTGAATACATAGAAAAAATAGAGCATTTAAAAACAGCTAAAAATAAAAAAAGCCCCGCTGATATGACAGCGGAGGAACTAATGGCATACAGCGCGGCGTTAAAGAACAGATAAAAAAACGAGGGGATTAAAAATTTTGCAGGAAACGTAAAAAGATACGTGTTATATTTAAAAACAAATAACAAATTAGTTTTGAGGGGATATTAAAAATGGCGGAAAACACAAAAAGCGTACTTACCGAGCTGCTTGACCACGGGCGAAGTCAGGGAAAGCTTACCACAAAAGAAATCACCGATGTGCTTGAAGATTTGGATTTCAATGTTGAGCAAATCGATAAGCTTTATGAAGATTTTGAAAGCTACAATATAGAAATCGTTGACGATTATACCATGGATGAGGATTTAGATTCCGTGCTGGATTTTTCTGCCGACGACGATTTTGACACAAGCACAACAGCGGAGGGCATGTCGAGCGACCCCGTCAAAATCTACCTTAAAGAAATCGGCAGATTCCCCCTGCTTTCCGCTGAAGAAGAAATTGACCTTGCCGCCCGTATGACGCAAGGGGATTCCTTTGCGCGCAAACGCCTTTCGGAAGCCAATCTGCGCCTTGTCGTCAGTATCGCTAAAAAATATGTCGGCAGAGGTATGCAGTTCCTTGATTTAATTCAGGAGGGCAACTTAGGCTTGATTAAAGCCGTTGAAAAGTTCGATTACACAAAAGGTTATAAGTTTTCTACTTATGCGACGTGGTGGATTCGGCAGGCGATTACCCGCGCCATTGCCGACCAGGCGCGCACTATCCGTATTCCTGTACACATGGTTGAAACCATTACTAAAGTTAAAAAAGTATCCAGTCAGCTTCTGCATAAAAACGGGCACGAGCCGACCGCGGACGAAATCGCAAAAGAGCTTAATCTGCCTGTAGAACGTGTGCGGGAAATCATCAGAATCGCGCAAGACCCTGTTTCGCTTGAAACACCAATCGGCGAAGAAGAAGATTCTCACCTCGGCGATTTTATCCCCGACGACGACGCACCCGCGCCCGCCGAAGCCGCGTCTTTAACGCTTCTGAAAGAACAGCTTTCGGACGTTTTGGCGACGCTCACCGACCGTGAAGAAAAGGTTCTGCGTCTGCGTTTCGGCTTAACCGACGGCAGACAGCGTACACTTGAAGAGGTTGGCAGGGAATTTAATGTAACCCGTGAACGGATTAGGCAGATTGAAGCCAAAGCACTGCGTAAGCTTCGTCACCCGTCCAGAAGCAAGAGGTTAAAAGATTTCTTGGACTGACTTAGGGGCGGGCAGTCCTTGCTCGTCCGTAAAACCCGTAAACATTAAAGGAGGAAAACAGCATGTCAAGCAGTATTGAAATCAGAACTACACAAAAAGCAGCATTATTTGATTTATTAATGTTAAAAAAAGAAATGGAAAAAGAAAAAAACGAAGCAAACCTAAAAGCTTTAGAAATAATAATTGTTAAAACAAAAACCGTCATGGAAGCGGAAGATGTGGCGTATGTTGAAAAAATGATTGCACAATTATAATTTTACCGGAAACCGAAAACGTAGGGGCGAACACAGTTCGCCCGAAAACAGGAAAACGTAGGGGACGCCGCCCACGGCGTCCCGATATAAACCGCATAGGTTCAGCACGGGACGCCAGTATTTGCAAAGCAAATACAAGCGTCACAGTCCCCTACAATAAAATTTAAAGGTACTTCTATGCACATCACACTCGAAACCGATTACGCAATCAGGATTGTAGACCTGCTTGCGAAAAACAAAGAACAAAAACACCTTGACGCCAAGTCGATTTCAGAAAAAACCGGTGTTTCGCACCGCTATGCTTTAAAAATTCTGCGTAAGCTCGTCGCAAGCGATATTGTGAAAAGTTATAAAGGCGTTTACGGCGGTTATGAACTTCAAAAAAAGCCGCGTGACGTATCTTTGTATGACGTTGTCGAAGTTATGGAAGGCATTTATAAATTCAGCCGCTGTCTTGATGAAAACTACGATTGCTCCTGTAACGGCGGTCTGCCCTGTGCTTACCAAAGCGTTTTCGGTGAAATATCGGAAACGGTTCAGAATACATTGAAAAAACATCATTTCGGAGAAATTTAGCTATGCAAAAAACTGTAAAAAAAATAATCAATAATATTCCTGAGGAACAGGGTGACAGAATCTTCGCGCTTGACATCGGTACGAGAACCGTTGTCGGTATCGTCGGCGAAAGTAACGACGAAGAATTTTCCCTGACAGAGTGCGTTGTTGAACCCCATAACAAGCGCGCCATGATTGACGGGCAGATTGAAGACGTCAAACAGGTGTCTAAAATTGTCGCAAAAGTGAAAACCCGGCTTGAGGAGCTTACAGGCATCAAACTGACAAAGGTGTCAATCGCAGCGGCGGGACGTGCACTGAGAACCCATAAAACCACAATGGAATTCGATATTTCCGACCGTGAAACGATTACGGCGGATATGGTTAAATCCATGGAAATCGAAACCATTCAGAAAGCGCAGAGCCAGCTTGATGAGGAAATCAAGGAGAAAACCTCTTTCTACTGCGTGGGTTATTCGGTCATTAATTACCTGCTTGACGATTATAAAATGCTGAACCTTGAAGCACATAAAGGTAAAACCGCTTCCATAGAATTAATTGCGACATTTCTGCCGAGCGTGGTGGTGGACGGGTTGTATTCGGTCATGGACATGAACGGCTTGACAGTCGCCAGCCTGACCTTAGAGCCGATTGCCGCAATGAACGTGGTTGTCCCGCCCGAAATCCGCGCCATCAATATCGCGCTGGTTGACATCGGCGCAGGGACGTCCGATATTGCCATTTCCCGCGACGGAAGCGTGGTTGCCTACGCTATGGCGACAACCGCCGGCGATGAAATCACCGAAGAAATTATTAAAATGTTCTTTGTGGATTTCGCAACCGCCGAAGAAATGAAGAAAGCAAGCACGTCCGGCAGTAAAGAAATTGAATACCGCGATATTTTCGGGATTATTCAAAAGGTGGCAACCCGTGAATTCAACGAAAAAATAGACAAAGCGGTTGAAAACCTGTCGAACGCTATTTGCGAGCATATTCAATCCGCGAATAAGGCTTCTCCCGCGGCGTGTTTTTTAGTCGGCGGCGGTTCGCTGATTAACAGTTTAAATAAAAAAGTCGCCGCAAAGCTCAGCTTAGATGAAAACCGCGTAGCAATCGGAAACGACAGTCAACTTCGTTCAGTTGACACTCACGGACGCGAACTCGGCGCGGAATTTGTCACCCCAATCGGCATCGCGCTGACAGCGATTCTCAACCGCGGTTATGATTTTTCGGTCATTGTATTAAACGATGAAAAAATCCGCGTGTTTGACACGAAAAAGCTTTCTGTTTTTGACCTGCTGACCATGTCCGGTTATAAAACCGCTGATATTATGGGGCGTTCGGGCAGGAATCTGATTTTCACCGTCAACGGCAAGCGCAGGGTTGAAAAGGGCGGAAACTTCACGCCTGCCGCCATTACGGTAAACGGGAAAGCGGCATCCCTGAACACTGCCGTTACGCAGGGCGACCGCGTAACCTTTACGCCCGCTGTAAGCGGGGAAAATGCGGGTTTAACGCTCAACCGTATTCAAAAAGAATTTGAGGAAGCGGAAGGCAGTTTTATTCTAACCGTCAACGGCGAAATTAAAAAAGAGGACTATGAAATCTGTCCTTTCGATGAAATTGAATTTTCTGCGGCTGATGAAACAGGCGCACAGGAAGATAAACAGGAAAACGACAGTCAACCTATAAGACTTTACACAGATACAAGCCCCGAGCAGTACGGTGAAATTAAGCTGATTTTAAACGACAAGGAAATTATACTTGAACAAACCGAAGACCGCTCCCCGCATCAATTTTTAGAACTGCTGAATCATGCCGAGATTGACACAGACCTGCCGATTACGGGTTATACCTTACTGCTGAACGACAAAGCCGCCGGTTTCAGTGATTTAATTAAAGAGGGCGATGTTGCGATTATCACCATGGAACAGGAAAAAATCGCCGCGGGGGAATAGAAGAATAAAAAACCAAGGGAATGAATTCATTTATGCGCTTGAAAAAATATACGGCAGTTTTATTGTCGGTTTTATTAATACTGGCACCCGCCTGTAATACAATCGAAAATAACAACGAACGGGAAAACGAAAAAAAAGCTTCCTCCGCAAGAACAAAGCCCGATTATGAATACAACGACCATGAAACCCTTTCGTATCCCATCACTGTAAAGCCGTTCTCGGAAAAACGTCAGCTTGAAGATTTAACGTCGCATGAAGTTTATTCTTCAATAGACGGTTTTGAAGGAAACGGATACATACTGCTTGAGGACGGGCAAACCGCCGCGTTTGAAATCAACGTACCTTCCAGCCAGCATTACGCAATCGGGCTCAAAATCCGTTCCGATAACGCCGTTATCGCCCTTTTTGTAAACGATAAGCAGGAAGGGGTTTATTACGCGAAAAGCCCCGCGCAATTTTCAGAGGTACGTCTTCACGGCATTTATCTTGAACAAGGTGTAAATCAAATTAAGTTGTCGCAGTTGAAAGGCGTTTCTTATTTGGATTTTATAACCGTTACGGACTTTGTGTTTCCCGAAGCGCGTTTTAATGCTTATAAAGTTCCCGCAAACCAAAATGCGTCGCCGGAGGTAAGGTTTTTAATGGATTACCTTGGTGAAACATTCGGGAAGAAAACACTGCTTGCCCAGCACGTTACACCGGGCACAAACACCGAGCTTAACGCTATTTACGAAGCAACCGGACGGCTGCCCGCTATCCGTGTTTCCGACCTGATGAAATACTCCCGCTCGTATGAAGGCGCGGATGTCCCTGCCGGCGGCATATTTACCGGCGGCGATGATATTGCGCTTGCGCTTGAATGGGCGGAAACGGGCGGATTGGTCAGTTATGACTGGACATGGTTCTCGCCGTCCTTGGACGGCGGCAGAAGTCATTATTACGCGGGGGAAAGCGACATTAATTTAAACAGCGCGTTTACCTCTTCGGTGATTGCCGACCTTGACGCCGAAAGGCTTCTGTCCTTATATGAAGCCGGCGGGATTACCGAAACCTGTTATGAATTGGTTTTAGAAATCGACTACATGGCAGAGAATTTAAAACGTCTGCGTGACGCCGATGTTCCGGTGTTATGGCGTCCCATGCATCAGGCGGCGACAAGATGGTTTTGGTGGGGCAACTGCCAGCCGGAAGCATATAAGTGGTTATGGCGGCTGATGTTTGAACGGTTTTCGGATTATCACGGTTTGGATAATATTATATGGGTTTGGGCAGGGCAGAATCCGGAATATTACCCCGGGGACGAATACGTTGATATTATCGGCGAAGATATTTATAATATGTCTGATGTTTCCAATATCCCCGCATTTTTCAAGACCGGCGATTATTCAAAGAGAGGTAAACTTACCGCCATGACCGAGTGCGGCTTACTGCCCTCTCCGGATTTGCTGAGCCGTGACAGTGCCGTGTGGCTCTGGACCGCGCTCTACAGAGGGGATTATTTAATCGGCAATAAAGGAACCGCGGATAACCTTTATAATTATAACGAGAGGTTGGAACGGATTTATAACCATGAGCTGACGATTACCTTGGATAAACTGCCGGAAGAATATTAATTACCGGAAATCTCCCGCTAATAAAAAATGCCGTGTTCATTGTTTTTGTTTGAAATTTTGTCAAAATTTAATAAATATTTTCAAAAAAACCTTGAAAAATTAGAAATATTATGTTATAATTTTTATTACATATTAAATATGAACAATTTAGAACGTGTATTCAAAGAACTATGCTCCTGTACTGAACGGTAGGAAAAATTGTTTTCGTGTTTCCCCGCCGTAGGCGGGGAAACACAGAGAGAATTTTTATTGTTTAATAAATAAATTATTATAGATTAAGGAGGTTCTATGGCTGTATATTCTTATCTTGCCACCGATTTGAACGGTAAGCAAAAAAAAGGAATGGAAAACGCGGAAAGCCAGCACCAGTTAATTGAGATTCTGCGTGAGCAAAATCTTTTTCCGACTAAAATTGAAGTCGTTCAGGAAAAAAAGGAGACGGTAAAGTACAGGTACAAAACCGCGCAGCTCTCCATTTTCTGCCGTCAGCTTTCCGCCATGCTCTATTCGGGAATCAACTTAGTGCGTGCCTTACATATCTTGATGACGCAGGAGGAAAACAAAAGAGCCAAAGGGGTTCTGCTCGATATTTACGAAGAACTGCAAAGAGGGCGTTCTTTCACGGAAACATTAGAATTGAAAGAGGGCGTTTTCCCTGAATTGTTTGTAGGTATGATGGCGGCGGGCGAAGCGTCCGGTAACTTGGATATGATTGTGGACAGGGTCGCCGACCACTATGCAAAGGAAAACAGGCTTAAAAACACCGTAAAAAAAGCAATGACCTATCCGATGGTACTCGGTGTACTGATGGTGGTGATTGTTCTTGCGATGTTTACATTCATTCTGCCCATGTTCATCGGCATGTATCCGGAGGGCGACGATTTACCCGGTCTTTCGGGCGTGATGATGGGTATAAGCGACTTTATGATAACAAGATGGTACGTTATGCTAATTGTCGTTGTAGGCGGTGTTATCGGAATCAGGGCGCTGATGAGAGTTCCCGCCGTAAGGTTAATGTGGGATAAATTCAAAGTCACTGTTCCGAAAATAGGCAAATTAGTTAAAATTATATACACGGCGCGTTTCGGCAGAACCATGGCGAACCTGTTTGCTTCGGGTATGCAAATGGTTGAGTGTATCGAAAAATCCGTAGGAACATTGAATAATAAATACTTATCCCTGCGCTTTGAAGAGGTGCTCAACGACGTAAAAAAAGGCGAACCGCTTTCGGTCGCCATCACAAAAATAGATATTTTTGACGGTATGTTTACCTCCTCCATTTACATAGGCGAAGAATCGGGAAGACTTGATGAAATTTTAGTAAAAGCGGCGGATTTCTACGACGAGGAAGCCGACACGGCGGTATCAAAGCTGACCTCTATGATAGAACCGGTAATGATTATTGTCATGGGCGGCATGGTGGCACTGATTCTCGCTTCGATTTTCCCGTTGATGTACGGCTCTTTCGAGGGAATGGCAACTTGATATTTGACAGTTGTCTATAATACAACTCATTATTAATTATAAAAAGGCAGGTGGGTTCACGCATGATTTCTATTGATATTACCGATACCCAAATCAAGTTAGTTGAAGCAACGGTTTCCGGAAAGGTATCCGTTAAAAAAGCTGCCACAAGGGAGCTTCCCCACGGTTGTATCGAAAACGGACGCATTATCGACATGCATATTGTCGCGGGTGAAATCACCGATATTTTAGTTACGGAAAAAATATCGGACAGGGAAGCAATTATATGTATAAACTCCGGTATGATTCTGTACAGGGAAATTTTAATCCCGAAACCCAAGGCGGGAACTGAAACGTTCGTTATTGAATCCATCATTCAAAACGAAATGAACCTCGGTGATGACTATAACATTACATACAGTATTTCCGAAACCGTACAGACCGAAGACGGCGAAAAACTGAAAGTAATCGCCGCCGCCTGCCCGCAGAGAATGATTGACATTTACACCCAGCTTTCGCGGCAGGTCGGGCTTAAAACAAAGATGGTTATGGTCAGTAACAGCTGTATCACCCGCCTTATCCAGCGTTCTACCACATTAAAAAGCATTTCTCCCCTGCTCCTGCTCCAAATCGACAGAACATTTATCAATATCAGCCTTTACAATAACGGTGCGGTTGTTTTTTCCCGCTATACCAAAATAGACGCATCCGACTACGAAAACAGTGCCGATTATATAAACCTCGCTATTTTCGATAATGTTTTCAGAACCATGCACCTGATAAACCAAAATGAACTTTCGGGCGAAGTAAAGGAAATCCATTACTTCGGTACGATAGGGAATGTAAATGCACTGCACGCAACCATTAATCAGTTAAACCTCAAGCCTGTCGAGTTCGATTGTCCGACCGACCTGATTAGGAAAAGAACCGTAGAGGACTTTCTCTCATACGTAAACTTAATGGGCTCGCTCCTGAAGGTTGACCCGAAATCGGAAAATATAAACCTCCTGCAAACTAAAACCAAAAGAATCAAAGCACTTAATATGCAGTTCGGTTTTGTGGCGGCGATTGTAGCGGGTGTATGCGCACTTTTAGTTGCAGGCGTGTGGATTTTTTTTGATGTTGTTATGCTGGGGCAGAAGGAGAATCAATTAAAAACCCTTGAATCACAGTATAAAACCTTACAGTTTGAAGAAATGACGGCATATGTGGCAAAAATAGAAATGATGATACAAAATTTTAACACGTATTCGGATAATGTGGATTTAGCAAAATTATTATTTGAGTTTCAGCCTAAAATGACTGAAAAAATCGCCGAGCATATAAAATCCGAATTATTGCCGGGTATGAGAATTATAGACGAATTTGAAGTTACGGACTACGAGCTTGAAGTAGATTTTTACTGTACCGATTCAACACAACCGGCAAAATTCACCGAAAATTTAAAAGCAAAAGGGTATTTTGAAGAAGTGTTCTTCAACGGTTATGAGTTATATGAAAGCGAAAACATGAACGAAGATGCTTCGGGGTATAAATTTACGTTGGAAATGAAAATAAAAGGAGGTAATATCTTTGAGTCGTAATATTAGCTTAGCCGAAAGAGTTGTTATATTAATCCTCGTTATGGGTGCTGTTTTAGGTGCGGGTTTTTACTTCTTCATTCTTCCGGCTCATAAAGAAGTAGGTTTGGCAGATAGTAGGATAGAGGAGAAGGAAAAGCAAATTAAACAAGCTGAAGGATTGAGAAATGAATCATTCAGACTTGACGATGAATATAAGAAAAAAAGAGAAAGAACCGAAACCGCGCATATCGGTTTTTATAACGAAATGACCTTCACGGAAGCCGTCACGCTCACGCAGAAAATATTAAAGGACGCCGGCGGCTTTGAACCCGCCGCAGGAATATCCATTGACGCAAGAGAAATCGAAGCAGAAGTATTCCGTGTATTGTTAAATTCAAACGAAAGAGATATTAAATACCGATTAAGAGAGTTTGCGTTTCTTTTTTCAGCGTTGATTGATGAATATAATAATTCGGAAAACGAAGAGAATGAAGAGGACGAAGAATTAAGCTTCAGCGAAGAATTGAAAGAATATTTTTTCGGTAAGGATTATGATTCCGACGACCCTGAATTTCTTACTAAAATGCTTAACATTTACTTTCAAATGTTATCTTTTGATTTAAACTATCCTCTTTCTCACGAGCTTGTCAGCGCAATAAAAGACACTGCAAGCCCGAATAAACTTTCCGCCGAAACGATAAAAGCACTTGCGGATTGGTTTCGTATCAGACTTGCGTTTGAAGACGCCGAAATAGGCAGAATCACCACAAAGTTTACTTTACTCGTAACATATCCGGAATATGTACAATTTTTAAAATACATACAAAAACTCCCGGAACGTACCGCTGTAACGACCTGTACGCTGTGGGAAGATGAAAGAATCGGCGGAGATGAAGGTGAGCAGGAATTTGAAATTTCTCTTCACTTCTATATTATGAAGCCTATGGAAATCCCTCCGTCCGAGCCCAATCCTTTCAGTAGCAATACCGACGATTCCGCCGGTGAAGAGCAGGAATCAGCCGAAGAGGAATCCGAAACCGAAGAATAAGAACGTGTATTCAATAACGCTCAACGCTCATATTTTGGCGCATTTTACACCACTTTTCGTTAAATTTTCTTGAAATAAACAAATTATTTCTGCGAAAATTTGCCTTAATTGGTACAAAATTCGCCTAAAATCTGAACATTTCGATTATTGAATACAAGTTCTAAGACTTTTATTCTTCACAGTTTTCAGCCGCCTAAGAAACCTGCATACCATTTAATGACGTCATATCCGTATAAGTAACCTGCGGCTATGCCTACGCTCAAAAAAGGTCCGAAGCAAATCGTGGCGCGCTTTTTGGTAAGTTTAATTACAAGCCCGAAAACGCCGCCCGTCAGCATGGCTATGAGAACAGAGGGAACAATCGCCCAGCCGAGAAGCAAACCCGCCGCCGCGGTTAATTGAACATCTCCGCCGCCCATTGCCCCGAGATAGCAAAAAACCGCGAACGGTAAAGCAATAATCACCGTTCCGAGCAGATGCTCATACCATAAGGCTCTTGAAGACAGGGGTGTGAAGGAAATCGCTGTAGCGATTAATCCGAGGGCGGCAATCGTTACGGTACACCAGTAGGGAATTTCAGTTTTCTTGATATCCTCTGCCGAAAGTGCCGTTAAAACGGGAAACAGAATAAAAGCAATGAGCGTTTCGTAAGAAAACCCTAAAACTAAATACGCCCAAACATTTCCGCCGCCGCAGATAATTTCCATGAGCAGATACTGCGGCTTTATGCGCGACTGGCAATTGCGGCAGCGTCCGCCCTGAAAAACATAGCTGAAAAAGGGAATCAGCTCGTACCATAAAAGGGTTTTGCCGCACTCAGGACAGTATGAACGTGTGTTGATAAAATTTTCTTTCTTTGGTAAGCGAAGAAGAACCACGTTGAAGAAACTCCCGAAGCAAGCGCCAAGCATGAAAATGATAAAACACAGCATAACATTTAAAAATATTTCCATATAAATCAACCCTTCGCTTTAAATTTATTTTTCCTTTAATACAATTATTTTCAGTATAAATTAAAAATTGGCAAATGTCAATTGCAAATTGATGAAAAGGTGGGAAACCTATGAAAAACATACCGATTGGTCAGCTTTTGGTTGAAAGCGGATTTATTACCGAACAGCAGCTTGACGCGGCTTTAAGAAAACAAAAGGACAAAATTGAAAATCCGGAAGGTTTAAAGCTCGGCGATATGGTGCTGAAGCTTGGCTACGTTTCGGAAACACAGCTTGTTCACGCGCTTTCAACACGCTTAAAAGTACCTTTCGTAGACCTCACCACCACCAAAATCGAAATTGACGCGGTTAAGAAAATTCCGGAATCCATTGCACGCAAGCATATCTGCGTGGCGTACAGGGTCGGCGCGGGCAGACTTTACGTTGCGACCAACGACCCGATAAACTTTTTCATATTCGATGAACTCAAAGTAACCACGGGCATGGAAATTCACCCCATGCTTGCGACAAAATCGTCCATTTTGGAAACCATCGGAAAAATCTATTCGCAATCCCAAACCACAAGCGTTATGGATGACCTTGACAAAGAATATAACGCAGACGGCGAAGATGTCCGTGCGGCTTCCGCGGAGGATTCCTCCGACCGTGTTGATAACGCGCCGATTGTTAAGCTTGTAAACTCGCTGGTTGAAACCGCGTTCAGACGTAAAGCGTCCGATATTCATATCGAGCCTTTCAGGGACAGAACACGTATCAGGCTTCGTATAGACGGCGACCTTGTTGAACAAATGGCGGTAAAACCCGCCGTACATAATTCGCTGACTACCCGTATTAAAATTCTCGGCGGCATGAACATTGCTGAAAAGCGCATACCGCTTGACGGACGTTTCGGTATGCTGATTGACGGCGTAAACCTTGACGTGCGTGTTTCCAGTATTCCCACCGTTTTCGGGGAAAAGGTGGTTATCCGTCTTTTGGCATCGGGCGAATCCAAGACCATGCGTGTAACGGAACTCGGTATGACCGAGGGCAATTACGAGATGTTTAAGAACATTATCCGCTGTCCGCACGGGGTTATGTTAGTTACGGGACCGACCGGTTCGGGTAAATCCACTACGCTTTACGCCACACTCGGCGAGCTTTCAAAACCGAATGTAAATATTGTTACCGTTGAAGACCCGGTGGAAAAGAAAATTGACGGCGTCAATCAGGTGCAAATTAACGAAAAAGCGGGTATGAGCTTCTCCGCCGCGCTCCGTTCCATTCTCCGTCAGGACCCCGACATCGTCATGGTCGGTGAAATGCGTGACAGTGAAACCGCCGACATCGCAATCCGCGCCGCGATTACAGGTCACTTGGTGCTTTCAACCCTGCATACCAATGACGCTTCCAGTACAATTCTGCGTCTTGTTGACATGGGCGTTGCGCCGTACATGGTGGCAAGCTCATTAGTCGGTGTAATTGCACAGCGTCTTGTAAAAGTGCTCTGTGAAAACTGCAAGGAAAAAATTCAGCTGACAGACCCCGCGGATTTGCGCTTAATCAGCTCAGAAACACCGGTGAATATATGCCAGCATCATTTAGGCGGCTGCCGCGACTGCGGAAACACAGGGTATAAGGGCAGAACGGCAATCCATGAGGTTATTGTGCCGTCAACCGCGCTTAAAGAAATCATCTCGCATAACGGCACGGCAGAACAGATTGAGAGAAAAGCAATTGAGGACGGTACGCGGCTTCTCCGTCATAACGTGGCGGAAATGGTGCGTGCGGGGAAAACGACGATGGATGAATTAATCAAAGCGACGTATTCGGTTTAATAAATTTTATTCATCTTAAACGGTCGGGCATGGAAGCCCGACCCTACTGAAAACGAGCTGCACCGCTCTTGACAAATTAATAAAATTATGATAAAATACCAATTACAGGGAGCTGATATTTCGGCTGAGAGGAAGTGAATTGACACTTCGACCTTTGTAGTTCGTCTTTGCGAAGCTGAACTACCGACCTGATGCGGATAATGCCGCCGTAGGGAAAAGGTTTTAATGTATTTATTTTAGTACATATCTCAAATGAATGACGCCCTTACGGCGTCATTTTTTATGTTTCCTGAAGAGAAGGAAGGAAAACTTATGAAAAACAAAAAAACCTTAATCCTTGTGGAAAGCGCGATTTTTTTAGGACTTGCAATCGCGCTCAGCTTCGTGAAAATCATCAAAATGCCGTGGGGCGGCTCGGTGACACTGCTGTCTATGCTCCCCGTCGCGCTTATTTCAATCCGCCACGGCGTAAAGTGGGGTTTGCCTGTCGCGTTTCTATATTCGGCAGTTCATTTTTTCACCGACCTCGGCGAAGTTATGACTTGGTCGCTTACGCCCGCTGTATTTACAGGTATGATATTTCTTGATTACTTAGCCGCGTTTTCGGTGCTTGGTCTTGCCGGCGTTTTCCGCAGAAAAGGATTCGAGGGGCAGTGCCTTGGCGTGGCTTTAGCGGTGACACTGCGCTTTGCGTCGCATTTTTTATCCGGTATAATTCTCTGGGGCGAATTTGCCGCGTATTATGACTGGTCACAGGGAAGTGTTCCGCTGTATTCATTGATTTACAACGGCGCGTATATGTTCCCTGAAATCATTTTCACCACTATAGGCGCGGTGGTTCTGCTGAAAGCCCCGTATGTAAGAAAGCTTTTTACTGTGTCTTTGCCGAGTCCGAATTCTGCGGAGTAGTGTTCTGAACGTTGTTCTGAACATTTTCAGATTTATTACTACTGTTTTCGTTTTCTTTTTCGCTTTTTTCGTCATTATCACAGCATACTTCCCGTACTACCAAAATCGTATTAAGAGTATCGGCTAACTGTGTCAGCGAAGCCGAAAGCAGTTCAAGGTTGTTGTCTGAAAGGTTTTCGGCGATTGTGTTTGCGGCGGCGGTAATCGCCGCTGTAATCGTGCCGGGCATGATACAATTGTTGTTTCCGCATTTTTTCATTATTAAATCCCCCGTATTATATATACGGGGGATTGATGTATAAAATGTAGGGGCGACCCCTTCCGGCGCCCCCACATATCGGTAAAAATATTTTTTATCACGCCGGGGGGGAGCCCCCTCCCTTTTTTTTTTTTTCCCAACCT
>WRJM01000015.1 GCA_009782265.1 Oscillospiraceae bacterium
ATTGAACGATACCTCCTTTTCGTAAATTCTGTTTTTATTATAGTTAATTAACTTAGAAAATGCCCAATAAACAGGCGTGAAAATCTTTGATTTATGGGTTTTTATGCCTGTTTATTGATGCAATTTTCAAGTTAATTTACTATATTGTATAAAGACAGTATATTTTGCCAAAAATAATCATATTAATAATAAAATAGTGAAAGGAAGCGGACAAATGGCTAAGGCGAGTGCGTACTTCATCATTAACAAAATGGATGGGAAGAAGGATATTAAGAAAATCAAAGGGGATTTGGATAAGCTGAACGGCGTTATTGCCGTAAGCATGAATCCGGTAATTAACAGCGTGTCGGTAGATTTCGACACCACAGGAATCAGGAAAAACCAATTATTTGACAGTTTGGAAAAAATGGGCTACGATGTTTCGGAAACAAAATATGAAACCCATATTATGTAGGGGCGAACTTTATGTTCGCCCGCAGGGTTTTATTTTCGTTGTAGAGGACGCCCTGTGTGGCGTCCCGTTATTTTCGGGCGGAAATGGATTCCGCCCCTACATTACCGGATTCCCGAAAAGTTTAATAATCATCTCAATATCGTCGTCTTTAGCGGCGATATTTTTTTTGCGTTTTCCGCATTTTCGGCATTTATAAATAATTTTGACACCTTTTTTACCCTGCTCCGCGCCTACCGGTTCAAGCAAACCGCCGCAACCGCTCTGCCGGTCGCCCGGGTTTTCGTCAGCATGCAGGGAAAAAAGGCATTGATTGCAATGGTCGCGGGCAGTGTATTCAAGCGCGGGGATTTCCGCACCGCAGACAAGGCAGGTAAAAGGTTCATCGATTACGGTGAAGCGGGAGGATTTTAACATAATAATTTTATACTAATACCGATTATAAAAGTTCTTAAAAATCCGTACAAAAAGCTTGCGTTTATGGGTTTTTGTACGGATTTTTTAGAAAACTTTTAATGAGTGATTAGTATTAATACCTCCGAAATTTCATTAAAAACCGGTACTCCGCAGGTGATGAGCTTTTCCCTGCTCTGATGTCCGTTTGCGATTAATATGCAATCAAGCTTTAATTTTTCGGCGGTTTCAAAGTCATGTTCTGTGTCGCCGATTAATAAACCGCATTTTAGTTGGTTTCTTTTTACATAATCCAAACCCATTTCTGTTTTGCTTACGGCGTAAATATCCGAAATACCGAGAATTTCATCAAAGTATTGACGAATATCAAAGCCGGACATTTGATGAAGCAAATTATCTGTTTCCGACGCGGATAAAATAATCTGCGTTATACCTTTCATATGAATTTCGCGCAGAACAGCTTCTGCATGATTATGCAGTTTAAAACTGTTGTTTTCATACGAATGATAAAGCGAAATAAACTCGGCCGCCAACTCTTCAAAAGGTTCTTTTTCAAAATCAAAGCCGATTTTTTTATAATAATCAATCACAGGGAAACAGAAAATATTGCGGTATTCATTGATATTCTTAAATGTTTTTAATCCGCGCTTTAACAGCATGCGGTTTATTACGTTTATACACCATTCGGTATCGTTGCAGAGCGTTCCGTTCCAGTCCCAGATTATATGGGAATAATTGCTAAAATTCACAGCGTTCCTTTCAAATCATCAAGAGAAAGCGAAAATGAATCAATGCAGTTATCTAAAAAGTACCGCAGTTCTTCGCTGTTAATATTATCTAAAGCTTTTCGCGTACTGTTCAGCGCGGGTTCAAATTCCTTGTTTGAAGCGTTCATTTCCGTGATGCACTTTAAATAAGCGCAAAGCTTGTCTGCTGTTTTAATCAGCTTTTTTTCGTCATCGGATAAATTTTCACAGGTAAAATATGCCGAATAATAATCCCGCATTTCATTCGGCAAATGGGTCAGAAGCTTATCGCAGGCAATGCTTTCTATATTCTTGTAAACAGCTTTGATTTCCTCGTTGAAATACTTCACGGGCGTTGGTAAATCGCCCGTTAAAACTTCCGAAACATCGTGAAAAAGCGCGTAAACGCAGAGCTTTTCCGAGTCATAATTTTTATTGAAACGGCTGTTCCCGACCAATGCAAGAAAGTGCGTAATGAAAGCACATTCAACCGTATGCTGCATTAAGTTTTCGGTTTGCGTGTTGAACATCAAGCTCCAGCGGTTGATATGCTTCATGCGGAAAAGCATGGCTAAAAATGTATTATTATTACTATTCATTTGAAATTCCTTTTAAATATTCAGCCGCTTTATCGCAGTCAAAATCTGCGAAAGCGTCCTTCGCGTTTTCAAGCAGAGCGTTTGTTTCATCGCCGTAATCGAATAAAAGCAGTTCCTCAAT
Organism: Oscillospiraceae bacterium; assembly: GCA_009782265.1. Lineage (GTDB taxonomy): Bacteria > Bacillota > Clostridia > Oscillospirales > Ruminococcaceae > Ruminiclostridium_E. The sequence continues at coordinate 2,332 of WRJM01000015.1, forward strand.
CAGTTTAAGTCCGGTGTTATTGTCAAAGTCCGCTGTGGCTTCAAGTGCCGCTTCTATTTTTTCGTTCAGTAGATTTATATCGCCGGACAATTTTTTAACTGTGCTTTTTTCCTCAGTGAAAACATCTGAAAGTTCATCATGTAAGGTGCGCAGATTCTCGAGGAAAGCGGGGAGGTTTTGCATACAGTATTCGCCGTCGTCCGCTTTGGACGCTTTTTCCAATTCAAACGCTGTTCCGGAAAGCTGAACACTGCCTATAGTGGCAAGCGTGGATTTAATCCCGTGAACAATGATTGCAAAATTGTGCAAGTCGCCGCTGTTCACGGTTTCCTCCATTTTTTTACATTCGCCCTCTAATTTCCTGTAGAAAATGCCGAGTGTTTCGCGGTACATTTGTTCCATTCCGGATACATGGCTTAAACCGACTTCAAGGTTAATCCCGTTAATATTCTTTATGCGGTCAAGGAATTCACTGCCGCCGGTTTCGGATTTTTCCGGTTCTGTCTGCTCTGCAAGCTCTTCAATTTTTTCTTTGGGAAGCCAGCTGCGCAGGGCGTCCGCTAATGCCAATACTTCTATCGGTTTTGAAACAAATCCGTTGAACCCTCTTGTTAAGAACATGTCTTTCGCGCCGTGAACGGCGTTTGCCGTAAGCGCGATTATCGGAATCTTAACAAATTTCCCGCCGAAGCTCCTGATTTTTTCGGTGGTTTCAATCCCGTCCATTTCCGGCATCATATGGTCCATGAAAACAATATCATAATCATGTTCGCGGATTAATTCAATCGCTTCAAATCCGGACAGCACGGTTTCCGCTTCTATGCGGTAAAGATTAAGCAAGCCGCAGGCAACTTTCAGGTTTACTTCGTTGTCGTCCACAACTAAAATTCTCGCTTTAGGAGCGGCGAAACGTTTTTTCTGTTCATTTTCGTCTTTATGTTTTACGTTGTCCGGATTCCCGATAATTTTCGGAATCGTAACCGTGAAAACTGTTCCTTGCCCGTAAACGCTTTCTACTTTAATATTGCCGTTCATCATTTCAATGAAGCTTTTACTGATGGCAAGCCCCAGCCCTGTTCCGACAATGTTGCGGTTCTTGCTTGTGTCTGCTTGTGAAAAAGCGTCAAACAATTTGGGTATATCTTCTTCTTTAATACCCATGCCGGTATCAGAAATCACAAATATAATTTTTGTTTCCTTGACAATCACAGACATTTTTACATGACCCTGACCGGTAAATTTAACAGCGTTTCCGCAAATGTTAGTCAGCACCTGCCTAAGCCTGATGTCGTCTCCGAAAACAACCTTCGGGAACTCTCCCGATATTTCATATTTGAATTCAAGACCTTTTTTCTCTGCCACAAGCTTAAACATAGAATTAATATTATCGGTAACGGTGTGGAAATCATAATCAACCGGATTAAGCTCTAACTTTCCGGATTCTATTTTGGAAAGGTCTAAAATATCGTTGATAATCGCTAAAAGCGCGTGCGACGAGGTGTTAATATCCCCCACATACTGCAATTGCCGTTCTGATAAGTTATCGTTCAGTAAAAGCTCTGCCATGCCGATAATGGCGTTCATGGGCGTGCGTATTTCGTGTGACATGTTCGCAAGGAACATACTTTTCACCTGAGAAGCCTGCTGTGCTTCCAAGGACGCTTTACGTGCTTCTTCTTCCGCCGCTTTATGCTCGGTTATATCTCTTGCGATTCCTAAAATACCGCTGATTTCTCCGTTTTGAATGAGCGGGGTTTTAATGGTTTCAAAAAACCTTTTTCTGCCGTCCGGATATTCTATCCACTCTTCAACTCTGATTTTTTCACACGTTTGAATAACCTTGTTGTTTACTTCGATAAAGAAATCCACCATTTCTTTTTTATGGTTTTTAAAAACCTCAAGGTCGCTTTTTCCGATAATATCTTTTTCATCCAACCCGGAAAATTTTTCAAAGCCCGGGTTACAGCTTGTATACACCAAACGCAAATCCATGCAGAAAATAATATCCGGAATGGACGTAAGAATGGTATTCAGCTCCGCGCTTCTTTCTGCATAAATCTTATGCAGACGCATATTTCTGATAAACAGGAAAAACATAGCCGCTAAAGCAGCAAGCGAAGCAATGACAATAACCAAAAGATAATTTGTACGGACGTTTGAAATTTTCTGTGAGTAATCAAAAGCACGGTTCATCCATGTTTCTGAAATGTCATTTAAATTAATAAAAGTCATTGCTTTATCAACGATTGAAGCAAGGTGTATTTCTGATTTGGTGTAACCGAAAAGGGATTCAAGCGGTATATCAAAGCTGAAATTAACCTTGTATTCCGGCTTCTCGCGGTAATGCGTCATGGTCAGCACCATGTTTTCCGCAAGCATAAGCAGGTCAACTTCACCTTTTTCAAGCGCGTCAAAACCTTCGTCCGTGGTATTGTAAACAACACGGTTCGGGTGGTCGGGAAACCATGCGTTAAAAACTTCCTCATGCGCGGAACGGTCAATCGTTCCGACCTTGACGTAATAAATTTGATACGCGTCTAAATTCGGAAGGTTTCGGCTTGAAATAAGAGCGTAGCTTGAAGCCATGTACGGGGTTCTGCTCCAAGTGTAATCGTTCTTGCGGGATTCTGTGTAGAGAAGCTGCGTCATCATTTGGATTTCGCCTTCCCGAAGCTTGGCTAATATATCGGAAAGCGGCGTGTCGGTGGTGGTTGTTTTCGGCTCGAAAACAATGCCGGTAATTCTACTGATTTCGTTTAAAACGTCAAGCGCGACGCCTTGATATTCTTTGTCTGTTTTATTATAAAAAGTAACCGGATATACGTCATGCTGTATGCCGATGTCAACCTTGCCGTCGCCGGCTAACAATCCGCTGATATAATCTTTTTCGTCTTCTGTCAGTGCCTCATATAACTTACGGCTGGTCAGCTCTGTTTTGCTTTCCGCTTTCATTTCCTGCAGCTTATAAAAACCGCCGGAAGAAAGATATTGGTTTAAAGCAGAGATGATGGGTTTATAATCATTGTTTGCCGTCGCCAAAGAAACCGGTATGCTGAGCATTTTAAAAAAATTATTTAATACAATACAGTCGTCTTCATATACAAAATACTCTGTTTCATCAGCGACAAAAGCGTCTATTTCTTCATTCATCAGCATTTCATATGCTTTTTGCTTCGTTGTAATGCTGATAGTTTCAAAAGTCATTTCAGGGTACTTATCGGTGATAATATCAGCGATTTCCGTACCGGACAAGAAGCCGATTTTTAACCCGCTGATGTCGGCTTCGTTTATTATCGAACCGTTGTCCTTGCTGATGTAAACGCGGAGCGAATCGGAGGAAATCGGTGATGTCATGTGATAAAACGTTGAATGTGCGGCTTGATTGAACGCGTGAAAATCACAGAAGTCAATCACGCTGTTATCTAAAGCGGTTTTCATTTCGTCCCAGCTGTCAAAATGCACCGGCGTGAATTCAATGTCAAACAATTCTGAAAGAAATTCGCTGACTTTAACAGAAAAGCCCGCACATGAACCGTCTGTGTTTTTGAACGCGCCCGGTCCGTGAATATGCCCGTAAGTAAAAGAGGTTTTACTGCTTAAAAGGCTTTCAACAGCGGATATATCGTCTTTAGAAATCCCCTGAATCTCTTTGTATGACTTTAGTTCAACCGCTTTTTCCGGCGCGTTTACATTATTTTCACACCCCGCACCGAGTAAAACACCCGCGCAGAACAATGCAAAAACAATTAAAACCGATAATCGTTTCATGCAATTTCCCTCTACTGTTTCAATTCGTTTAGGATATTTGAAGCTAATTCATAATCAAAATCTTTAAAAGCGTTTTTGGCGTTTTCAAGCTGCCCGTTTTTGTCGCCGTAGTCAAACTGTAAAAGCGCGTTAATCGCCGCAACGCCTTCGCTGTCGTCAAAATTATCCGCCGCAGTAAGTGCTTCATCTATCTTGACCGCTAAAAACTCAAGATTGCCTTTATCTTTTCCTTCGCCCGTGTTAGCTTCCGCGGGGAACAGAACGGTTAAATCCTCCTCAAGGCTGTTCAGCTTTAAAATAAAGCCGGGCAAACGTTCGTCGCAGAAGGTTTTATCTTCGCTTTTAGAGTGCTTTTCAAGCTCAAACGCAATTTCCGATAACTCCATCACGCCGATGGTGGCAAGAGAAGATTTAATGCCGTGCACTGAAATTGCAAAATTGTGCAAATCATCGTCAGCAAGGAATTTATTCAGCTTCTGACATTCGGACGGCAGCTTCCTGTGGAAAACCTCAAGCGTTTCGTACAGCATATCTTCCATGCCGGAAACGCGCTTCATAGCGATTTCTACGTTCATACCGCTTATATTTTTTAAAGAGTTCAGGAATTCGCTTGTTTTATTTTCGGCTTCCGGAACAAAAGGCGCGGGTTTATCGCCGGACGGTTCCTCAATCACGGGGAGCGGGGCTTTGCTTTCTATTTTTTCTTTCGGCAGAATACCGATTAACAGCTCGGTTAATTCATCTACATCAATCGGTTTTGAAATAAACCCGTTGAAACCGTTTTCCATGAACATCTGCTTCGCGCCTTGAATGGCGTTCGCGGTCAGCGCAATAATTTTTAAGTTTTTAAATTCGCCGCCGAGTTTCCTGATTTCAATAGTAGTCTGAACACCGTCCATATCCGGCATCATATGGTCCATAAAGACGACGTCATATTTGTTTTGTTTGATTAACTCAATGGATTCCCTGCCCGACAATATCGTTTCGGCTTTGATTTTGAAAAGGTTCAGCAAACCGGACGCTACTTTTAAATTGATTTCGTTATCGTCAACAATCAGCACCCGCGCTTCCGGTGCGACAAATGTTTTAATTTCATCAGCGTTTTTAACGTGCTGGATTTTTTCTTCATCCCCTAAAACCTTCGGAATAATAACAGTAAACATTGTCCCCTGTCCGTAAACGCTGTTCACCTTGATTTCGCCGCCCATCATTTCAACGAAGGTTTTACTGATAGGCAAGCCCAATCCTGTTCCCACGATTTTCCTGTTATTATGCGTATCGAACTGCTCAAACGCGTTGAAAAGCTTCGGCAAATCCTCTTTCTTTATTCCCATGCCGGTATCTCTGATTTCAAATTCAATCGTGTTGTCACGTGAAGTCACTGTTAAGGAAATATAACCCGATGAAGTGAATTTAACCGCGTTCCCGCATAAATTAGTCAGCACTTGGCGAAGTCTTATATCGTCGCCGTAAAGGCATTTCGGAAGCCCGCCGAGTTTTTCAAACCTAAATTCAAGCTCTTTCCTGTTCGTGACAAACTGGAACATCGCAGCGATATTGTCTACAAACGCAAGGAAGTTGTAATCAATCGGAAGAAGCTCAATTTTACCCGATTCGATTTTAGAAAGGTCTAAAATGTCGTTAATAATCGAAAGCAAAGACTGCGAAGAAGCGTTGATGTCTTTAATATAGCTTTTTTGCTTTTCGTCCAAATCCTCCACTAAAAGCAATTCCGACATGCCGATAATGGCGTTCATGGGAGTGCGGATTTCATGCGACATATTGGCAAGGAAAGAGGTTTTGATTTGGTTGGCTTCGTCCGAACGGACTTTCTTGATATGCAGGGTCATCAGCATAACGCAGAGCGTAACCGCTAAGAAAAGCCCGACCACCACCAAAAGTGTTACCATGGTTTCCATATCTTTATAATAAACCGTTCTCGGGGATGCCACGCCGACATACCAGCCGTTTGAAATTTCCCGGAAGAAAGCGACAAAGCTTTCTCCCTGATGATTTTGATAATGGAAAGCTGAAATTTCCTTGTGCTCCTGAAGTTTTTTCGCCATTTCGGCGTAACCGTTTGAGTGTTTGTTTCTGTCAAGGTCGCCGATAAATTCACCGATGAGGGTTTTATCCAATGTAATTATAATTTGCTTCTCGGAATCAAGCAGAATACCGTACCCGCTTTCAAGCAGGTTTAAGCCTCCCACTAACTCCGATACGTTATTGAAAAGCATATCCATGGCAATAACACCGAAGCTGTTACCGTGCTCGTCAAGCATCATTTTAGAAACAGTCAGTACAAATTCACCTGTATCGTCGTCTTTGTACGGGTCCGAAATAAAGGTTTCGCCGTTGGTTTCAATCGCACCTATGTACCACGGTCTTTCCTCCGGTATATATTCGCCGCCGTCTGCCCACGGGTCCCAGCCCGAGCCGTCCACAAAGACGCCGTCTATTACACCGTAAAAGCCTGAAAAGTCTGAATATTTCGCAACGGTTTTTATTATCCATTCTGTCCAGACTTTCATTTCTGTCTGCATTTGCTCCGCGTCCGCGTGGTCTATTTCTAACCTGAGAATTGAAAAAGCTACGCCGTCAAGGACGGTTACATATTCATCCAAATACGCCTTAATGGTTTCTCCTGCGGTGTTGACCACTTCGTTGCCGTAGGCTTCCACATTTTTATTAATAATTTCCGCGCCGAATAAGCTGCCAATCAAAGCCATAATGACAAAAGCTAAGAAAACGAGCGCCAATTGCATTATCAAGCGCCCGTCTATACGAAACGAATTTAAAAAGTTTTTCATGTCCGTTCCCTCACGTTTATGAATTTAAATTTATAATTACAATAAATAATGCTATCTTATGTATTTTTTAATTTTATCAAGAACCTGGTCTTTGCTTGCCGGTTTCACGATAAAGTCAGCCGCGCCCATTTGGATTGCTTTCATAACATATTCGCTCTGGGCGTTTCCGGTCAGGAAGATAATCGGCGCGGTCTGTCCTTCTGCTTTTAATTTTGCCGCAAGCTCGTATCCGTTCATGTTGGGCATTTCAATGTCAAGCAGGAATAAATCCGCTTCATGGCTCTGCACATATTTCAAAGCCGCTTCTCCGGACGTAACCCCGACGAACTTATATTCGTCGCTTTGTATAAAGGTACGGATTGTAGCAAGGAGCAACGAAACGTCGTCCACGGCTAAAATCGTCCGCGGACCTTCTTTTTTCGGTGCGGAAGAAACTTCTTTATGCTCTCCTGTATCGGCATGGCACGACATTTGAATTTCAATGGAAAGCATGGACGCGGTGGTTAAAAAGTGGGTCAGGGCGGCTTCCGCCTGTTCCTTGTCCGGATTGCCTATGTCTGCCAATAAAGTTTCACACAATTTTAACAAATTGCCGGCGCGGATGTCGGAAATCATGTATTTTAAATCTGAAAGCGCCTCGCCGATTCCGCCGAAATTGTTTTTCGTGAAATTCGCTTTCAGCTTTTCCTCCAGAATGGGGAATGATTCAACGAACTTTTCGAGTTTATCGCAGTAATTTCTAAAATCAGAATCGTCCATCGCGGTGATTCTGCCGCAATAATCAAGGTTTTCGATTAAATTTAATTTTTCTTTCCTGATGTCCATTGTGCCCTCCGCTATTATAATTTAATTTATTAACAACTTTATTTCTAAATTATAACACGGATTGTTTGATAAGTCAACTAATTATTAACAGATTGATTATAAAAATAATCACCGCCCGAAGGCGGCAGATTATATGCGTTATATCATCTGCACAGGTGGTTCATAAGCGGGTATGGGGACATTCTCACGGATTCCCCTGTATACGGTGTAGAGCATGTTCCATGTTCCGGCGTTCACAATGCCGGTTTGGGGGAGGTTAAAGGTCTTTTGGAATTCAATGACCGCATTTTTATCCTGCTCCCCGAAAACGCTGTCCATAATCACAGGCGGAACGCTTGCATAAAACACGGAAACCATGTTTAAAATATGCTGTAATTCAAGCACGTCCCCGCCTCTTGAACCTTGGGACAATACAACGTCGGGCGGGTTCATGCCGATGGTGTATCTGATACCCTCGCTGTCAAGTTCCCCGAGCCTTGACACCGCGTTGAAAATGCTTGAAATTTTATTCCATGTAGCTTGGTTGACTACCCCGTTCGCGGGTAAATTAAATATTTTCTGAAAAGTCATCACCGCGTTCTGTGTTTCAGGGGTAAAATTGCCGTTCGGATTCGGAATGATGGGGATTAAGGGGTAATTTACCCTGATTCTGTTAAGGTCGTTTTGTATACGGCGCACATCTTCGCCTTCACTTCCGAGCGTAAGCGGTTCGCCCGGATAAGACAGGGATATTCCCGCTATATTGTCGGTAACGGTAAGCTGTAAGTCGCGGGGGTAGTAATAACGCAGGATTTCAAGGGCTTCCATCCCTTGATTCGCCAATGTCACAGTACCCCACTGCGATAAGCCGGGACAGGTTACTGTCGTACCGTTGCAGAACTGCGTAAAAAAAGGATTTCTGAACCCGAACCTGTGCGCGTAGGTGTTAAAAACTTCATCAACAATGCTGCTGATGTTTTCAAAAATAGGTCCGCCCTCTCTGAAATACTGGTCAAAGCTTGTGGAATTTGTAATATCAAAGTTATAACCCTTGCTCGGATACCATTCGGTGTAAACCCTGTTCAGAGCAAAAGAAATAATCGCATAAATGTTGGCTAAAAGCGACTGCTCGGGCCAGGTTGAATAGATTTCGCTTGAAGCTACGTTTTTTACGTATTCGGGGAATCTGACCCTTATATTTCTTGCGGAGGTGTTTTCCGGTCTGCCGAGATGAACCGTTATATAATCGGGAATCACCACTTCTGTCTGCGCTCTGGGTGAGGGGTTAAAAGCATTAAAAGCACTGTTGTTTGTATTGCCTGTATTGTCTGTATTAAGCTGAAATAATGTTAAAGGAATGGTGTTGAATTTTCTGTAATCATATGTAACCGCCGGACCGGGGAGAGGGATTTTAAATACCGAATCTGCTTGCGCGCCGTTGCCGCCGGCAAGCGGTTCCATACTCACAGGAAGAATCGACGTTTGCGTATCAACGATTTCAACCCCTCTGATATGTTTAGTAATAAAACCTTCTTTTTTAATATCCACATCGCAGAGCGAATATGCGCATGATGCTGTGGAAGGGTTTAATGTATACGACATGGGAGGCGCGGAGAATGGAAAATCTTCTGTTTTTCCGTCAGCTCCGGTGCGCGTTCGGTACAGCTTTGCACTGCCTCTTTGCTTGATTGTTACATCAGCACCCGCGACAGGGAGCGCGTCACCGCCTGTAGTCACTTGAATCCGTAAATATCCTGTACCCATATAAAATTTTCTCCTTACTTCCGAAGTTTATATTAAATGTATTATATGATTTTATAAGACCACAGGTGAAAAAGAAGCATATAATAATATATTAATTTTACAAGGAGCTGATTTTATGTTAAGACCCGGACTTGCGGGTTACTGGCAGACCTGGAATCTTCCCGGGTATAGCAAACTGCCCCTGACCTCTGTTCCGACGCAATATACCGATGTGATTATTGCATTCGTCGCGCCGGACAATCAAGGGGTTATCCGCTGGGCAGGACCGAACGTCCCGACTCGAAGCGATGTTCGGTATTTGCAGAACCGCGGGCAGAAAGTGCTTTTATCAGTAGGGGGCGGGGGCGTGACCGTAACGCTTGACACGCCGGACAGGGTAAGGCGTTTTGCCGACAGCCTTTACAGTTTATGTTACGAGTTGGGGGTGGACGGTGTTGATATTGATGTTGAGGAAGGCATGTCCGTATCAGGTTCACCTTGGAACCCTACCGGAACAGTCAAGGGCGTCATCGACGGAATCGACGCGGTAATCCATTCATTCCCGAACGGTTTTATGCTGACTATGGCGCCGGAAACGTTGAATCTTGTGGGCGGAATAGCGCGGTACGGCGGTGCTTGGGGTAATTATCTGCCGCTTATTCTGCACTTCCAAAACCGGATTACACGGGTACATATGCAGTATTACAACAGCGGCTCAATGTATGGGGTGAACATGCGGGCTTATGACGTTGGTACTGTTGATTTTATCGTTTACTTAACCGAAGCGATTATTAAAGGTTTCACAATCGCAGACACCGGCATTTATTTTCCCGGTTTACCCCCGAATAAAGTAGCGGTGGGGCTGCCCGCAACGCCGCGTGCGGCTTTCAACGGGTTCTTAACCAACGCGCAGATTAATGACGCTTTCCGCAGGCTTGTCAGCGGTTTCCGCGGGGCTGAAGAAATGTGTTCAACGCCCTATAACTGCCTCGGCGGGCTGATGACATGGTCGGTGCAATGGGACGCAACGCAGAATTTCAGCTTTGCGAATAATGCGCAGAATATACTGAGGATGTTGAGATAAACCGAATTAAAAAGAAGTAGGGGCGAACCTTGTGTTCGCCCGCAAGTTTTATTTTTTAGGGCGAACACAAGGTTCGCCCCTACTCATTCTCTACCTCGAATCCTGCTTACTCATAAGACTTTCCAACTCTAACTGCATTTTAACTCTATGCAGCATAATCACGTCATTCACCGGTTTGCGGATATAATCCGCCGCGCCGAGAGTGAATGCCTCCGCTTCGCTTTCCATATCGGCAAGTCCGGTTAAAAAGATGACCGGAATATTGGATAAATGAGGTTTACTTTTGATGATTTCAAGCAGTTCTTTCCCGCCCATACCCGGCATTTCAACGTCAAGCAGAATTAAATTCGGGCGTTGTTTTTCAAGGAATTTAAGTGCGGTTTCACCCGAATTTACGGGGAAAACTTTATAAAATGAACTAAGCATGGCTTTCATCAGCGTAAGATTAGTCGTGCTGTCATCAACAACCAAAATCTTCTTGTCAGAAGCAGGCGGAGCGGTTTCGTGTTCTTCCGCCGCGCTTAAACCGGCGGCTTCACCGTTTTCCGAAACGGAACTTCCGTCCGCACCTCCTTGAAGCTCGGAAATCGCAGAACCTTGTTTATGAAAACTTAATAAATTATCTTTAAAAATACTGTAATATTCGCGGCAGTATTGCTCATCGCCTTTTCTGGCGGCACTTTCAAGAATATCCGTCAATGACGCTAATTTCTTATAACCGATTTGGTTGAGTGAGCTTTTAATGCTGTGAATTTTAATCGTGAACGCACGTAAATCATTATCGGTGAAAAGGCTTTTTTCCGTTTGCTGAATATAACTCGGAACATTGAAAACCACCATCTTGAATATTTTCTCAAAAAGTTCTTCAGAGCCGCCGATTGAAGCCAGCGCACCGTCAATATCAAGCGTAGGGATATTTCTGATGTTTTTAATAAATTCTGAGGTTTCGCGTTTCGGAGAAGGTGCTTTAGGGGCGGTGCGAATAGGTGCAATCGGGGAAGCGGCGGCTGTCTGCCGTTCAAGCTGTTTATTTTCTTCTTCCGCTTCATAAATATGAGCGCGTTCCGGGTCATATAAATGGAATCTGTTCCTGCCCTCTTTTTTAGCGGCATACAACGCCTTGTCTGTTTTATCCATGAAAGCGTCTATATCGTCTTCTTTGGTTGGCGTTTCCGAATGTACGCCGATACTGACGGTTGCGGTAATATTAGTATCATCGTTTGCGGGGATTACCGCTTCCGCAATAGCAAGGCGGATTCTTTCGGCGATTGCGCAGGCACCGTCTTTATCGGTATTCGGCAGAAGAATCACGAATTCGTCGCCGCCCCAGCGCGAAACAAAGTCGGTTGCGCGTTTAAGCGTCTGCTGATAAATTTTACCGGAAAGCTGGATTAATGAATCCCCGAACGGGTGTCCGTAAGTATCGTTATAAGATTTGAACTTATCCATATCCATGAATAAAAGGCTGATAGGCGCTTGTTCCCTAACCGCTCTTTCCCATTCAAGGGCAAAGCGTTCGTCAAAACCTCTGCGGTTAGGCAGACTGGTCAATGAATCAATTAAACCCATCTGTTCAATGGTTCTGATATGCTTGATAATCTGCACATGCGTTCTGACCCTTGCCATCATAATCGAGTTGACAAAGGGCTTGGTGATATAATCAATCGCACCGAGAAAGAAACCGAGTTCTTCATCTTCCGAAGCGTTCAAGCCTGTGATGAAAATAACGGGAATGTTCTGGGTCGTATTGTGGTCTTTTAAGCGTTTCAATACTTCAAAGCCGGTAATATCCGGCATCAATACATCAAGCAGGATTAAATCCGGTACAATTTCAATCGCCATTTCTACGGCTTTTTCGCCGCAGCCGGCTATCGAAATCTCATACTGCGGACTCAGAATATACTCTAGAATACTGGTGTAAATCTCTTCATCGTCCGCTATAAGTATTTTTACTTTATCGTTGTCCATTTCTAAAATCCTCAAAATTCGTATAGAAATTCCATGATATAATAATTATATCACTTTTTTTTGTAAGTGTCAATTATTATTAATGATATAAACTATATTAATTAAAAAAACAGCGAATTAATCCGCTGTTTTATTATCGTTTTCGATTTGGTTGTCAATGGCGCGATTTATAAAACCATTCACACTTTCACCTTGTTTTTTTGTATATTCCTGCAACAGTGCTTTTTTTCCTTTAGGAACAGTTAAATGTATATGGTCATATGCTTTTTTAGCGTATTTGTTAATAGAAGCCGCAGAAGTTTTTCCCACTATATCCATCGCCTTTCTAAAATATAGTTTAACACATTTTACATATATGTACAAGTACGCTTATTGATTTTTGGTGGAATCGCCTATTGATATAATTGTACATATATGCTATAATTTATATATTATTACAAGGAGGGTGAAATGAAAATAACCGATTCCATGAAAACGCTGATTGGGGAAAGGCAGGAAATTGCTTTTATCCGCGTTAATAAAGACCCGATATACAAAGAGATTTGTTTGAAACAGAAAGAAGATAATAAAAAAATCGAAGAAATATTGAAAAAACGATTAGATAAACAAGAATATGATTTTTTTACCCTGTATCAGGAAAAAGAAAATCTGAGATTGGCATTTCAGTATGATGAGGTATATATTCAGGGTTTGCGCGACGCATTGGGACTTTCAATGCTGTTTGGGATTAGAAATTAACGTAGGGGCGAACAATGTTCGCACGAAATAAAAATATTAGGTTTCTGCACGGGCGAACAATGTTCGCCCCTACAATACATATAAAAAAGGGCGGATATGGAATCCGCCCCTACTGTCTAAACCGCTCCCTGCATTAACATCGCCTTTGCAACCTTTTCAAAACCCGCGATGTTCGCCCCTGCCATCAGGTTGTCTTTCATGCCGTAACGCTCTGCCGTTTCATAAATCGCGGCGTAAATATTGCACATAATTGTTTTTAACTCAGAATCAACCTTTTCAAACGACCACGGAATATGCGAGGCGTTCTGCGACATTTCCATGACTGAAACCGACACGCCGCCTGCGTTTGCGGCTTTGCCCGGTGCGTAGAAAATTTTATTTTCATGCAGAATTTCAACCGCTTCCGGCGTGGTTGACATATTAGAGCCTTCCGCAACAAATTTACAGCCGTTTTTGACTAATTCCGCCGCGCCGTCCGCTTGAAGCTCGTTCTGCGTTGCGCAAGGGAGCGCAATGTCGCACGGCACAGACCAAATCAAGCCTTTTTCGTAATATTTCGCGTTTTTATTAAATTCAAGGTATTCGTTAATCCGCCCCCTGCGGACTTCCTTAATTTCACAAACCGCGTCAAGGTTAATGCCGTCCGCGTCATAAATATACCCGCCCGAATCGCTCATGGTGACTACCTTTGCACCAAGTTCCATGCACTTTTTCGCCGCATAAGTTGCAACATTGCCCGCGCCGGACACGGCAACTGTTTTGCCGTCAAACGTCTGCCCTTTGGTTTCAAGCATTTTTTCGGTCATATACACAAGCCCGTAGCCGGTTGCTTCGGTACGTCCCAAAGAACCGCCGTAAATGATGTTTTTGCCGGTCAGAACGCCGCGGTACGCGCCTGTGATTCGTTTATACTGCCCGAACATATACCCGATTTCACGCGCACCGACGCCGATGTCCCCTGCGGGAACGTCAGTATCCGCGCCTAAATATTTATAAAGCTCAGTCATAAGGCTTTGGCAGAACGCCATGATTTCGCGGTCAGATTTACCTTTCGGGTCAAAGTTACTGCCGCCTTTGCCGCCGCCGATGGGAAGCCCCGTCAGCGAATTTTTAAAAGTCTGCTCAAACCCTAAAAACTTAATAATACTTGCGTTGACGGACGGGTGAAAACGCAAGCCGCCCTTGTAAGGTCCGATTGCGCCGTTAAACTGCACGCGGTAGGCTTTATTCACCTGCACCTTGCCCTTATCATCAACCCACGGTACTCTGAAACTGATTAAACGCTCGGGTTCTACAATGCGTTCAAGGATTCCCGCTTCTTCATATTCGGGATACTTGTCAATCACAAGCTGCAAGTTCGGTAATATTTCCGTCATTGCCTGCTGAAATTCGGGTTCGCCCGGGTTATTTTTAATTGCCTGTTCCAATACTCTCTCTGCGTATGTCATTGGTCTGCCCATTCCTTTCCGGAATTTGCGCAATGCGCAAATTTGATTTTTCAATTATTATTATATATTTAAAATATATGTTTTGTCAATAGGATTTTGCAATTTTTTGATAACAAACTTGCAAATTTATTTAGAACGGGTTATTAATTTCCTTCAGGAAATTCTCCGCTTTTATACAGTCGAAATTCTGAAAAGCAACCAGCGTATTTTCAAGCAAGCCGTTGATTTCTTCCCCAAAATCATACACAAGCAGTTTGTTCACGGCTTCAATTCCCTCATTGCTGTTAAATTCCTTAATCGCGGCAAAGGCGGCTTTAAGCTGTTCTTCCAAAACCGCTTTATCGCCCGCTTGTTTTTGTATATCTGCTGTTCCCAAACCGGGAAACAGCGCGGACAATTTATCGCTTAAAACAAACAGCTTTTCTTCAAGCTCGGGGTAATTGCTGATACAGAAAAATTCTTCACCGCTTTTTGCAGCTTGTTCAAGGGCTAACGCCTCCTGCGACAGTTCAGCCGCGCCGATTGTCAGAAGCATGGATTTCATCGCGTGAACTAAAATCGCAAAATTTTTAATATCCCCGCTCTCAAGAAAGCCGTTCATTTTTTTGCACTCGGGGCGCAGTTTTTCGTAAATCAATTTCAGCGCGTCCGTGTACATTTCTTCAATGCCCGAAACATAGGAAAGCCCGATGTCTGCGTTGATTTCCTCAATTTCCGAAAGCTGAGCCATGATATCTTTTCCGCCGGCTGATTCGTCAGCTTCAGGTGTTTTATCTTCGTCGGCGGAAGCGTTCTTGATTTTCCCCGGCGGTATCCATTTTTTAAGAATCGCGTTTAATTCGGCGGCGACAATGGGTTTTGAAAGGAAGTCGTTGAAATCGTTTTCAAGGAACATTTCCTTAGAGCCGCGAACGGCGTTGGCGGTCAGCGCGACTATGCAAAGCTCTGTAAATTTTCCGCCGAGTTTTCTGATTTCCGCAACGGTTTCAACCCCGTCCATTTCAGGCATCATGTGGTCCATAAAGACTAAATCAAAATCAGTTCCCTGAACGGCTTTTATGGCTTCTTTGCCTGATTCCGCGGTTACAGCGTCAATTCTGTACAGCTTCAATAATCCCGCGGCTACTTTCAGATTAAAAACATTGTCGTCGGTAATTAAAATTTTAGCTTCCGGCGCGTAGAATTTATCGCTTTTCATTGTACCCTCGTCAGGTGCGACTTTATCGCCGTCTCCCGCTTCAAAGGGAATTCTTACCGTAAAAACACTGCCTTTGCCGTAATTGCTCGTTACCGTTATATCGCCGCCCATCATCTCGGCGAAAGCCTTGCTGATGGAAAGCCCCAGCCCAGTCCCGACAATGCCGCGGTTATTGATTTTATCGGTCTGCTGAAAAGCTTTAAACAGCTCCGGAACATCTTCTTCCTTAATGCCCCGTCCGGTGTCGCTGATTTCAAAGCTGATACTATTATTAATACCTGTTTCCGTAA
The DNA here is from genome assembly GCA_009782265.1 of Oscillospiraceae bacterium. Lineage (GTDB taxonomy): Bacteria > Bacillota > Clostridia > Oscillospirales > Ruminococcaceae > Ruminiclostridium_E. Next base: position 18,183 of record WRJM01000015.1, read on the forward strand.
TCACTTTTAGCTTAACATGACCGCTCTCGGTGAATTTAATCGCATTGCCGCAGATATTGGTCAAAATTTGCTTTAACCTTAAATCATCGCCGAACAAATACTGCGGAAGCTCTTGCTGCGAGGGTTCTCGCTCATGCTCATAAATAAACTGCAAACCTTTTTCCTGCGCTACATATTTAAACATAGCAATAATGTTGTCAAGCAGAATCCGCAAGTCATAATGAATGGGGTTGAGCTCTAACTTTCCGGCTTCAATTTTAGACATGTCAAGTATATCGTTAATAATGCCGAGCAGAGAATTGGCAGAAACTTTTATATCATTCACCCTGTCCTGCTGAGAACCCGAAAGCTGTTCATGCAAGAGCAATTCCGTCATGCCGATAATCGCGTTCATCGGCGTGCGGATTTCATGCGACATGTTGGCGAGAAAGCTTGACTTTACGCGGCTTGCGGATTCGGCGATTTCTACGGTTTTTTCCAACTCATGTTGCTTTTCCATAAGCGCGGAGGTACGGTCGCACACAATATTTTCAAGCTTTTTACCGATATTCCTGTTTCTGACAATCATAACAAACATGAATATGATGACCACTAAAAGCACGCCCGCGCCGACAAGCCAAGGCGTCCGCTCCTGCTCTAATTTCACGCGGTAATCATATGTTTTGCGCATCCATTTTCCTGAAATGCCCTCTGTGTCAATCAGCCGCATGGTTTTATCCAAAATCGAGCGTAATTCAGGGTGATTTATATTCACGCCGAAGGTTGAATCAAAATAAAGTTCAAAAATTAAATTGCATTTATACCCTACATGCTCTCTGAAATTGGTTAAAAGCAGAAGCTGGTGCTGACTGGACATAACAAGGTCAATCTCACCGCGTTCAAGCGCGTTAAACGCCGCGTAGGTGGTTTCGTATTCCGTTACGTTTTTGTGATTCGGAAACCATTTATTAAATAAATACGCATACGCTGTGCCTTTGCCGACGCCGACGCTTGTATACAGCAATTCATTGATGCTTATATCGCCGAATTCGGATTTTGAAACAAGCGCGTATCTATCCCTCAGGAAATCAATTTCGGGCCAAAGGAATAACCCCTCTCTGTCCTCTGAACGAATCAGCTCTGAAATTAAATGCGCTTCTCCGCTTTCAAGCAAATCAACCAAATCGGCAAAACTTGCGTCAGTTCCGTTGATGATTTCAAACCGCAAACCGGTATAACGGTTGGTTTCTTTCAATATATCGTAAGCAATTCCCTGCCATTCATTTTCCTGTTTATTAAAAAAGTTAATGGGGTAGTTTTCGGGTTCAGCGGCAAAACGGATAACCGGATTGTTTTTGATGTATTCTTTTTCTTCGTCCGTGAACATGGAAAACAGCTTTTTGCGTAAATACTCCCTGTGACCTTCATTGTATAATTCATTCAAATAGGTGATTGCGCCGCTGTCAAGCGAACGCTGAAGCGCGTTTATAATCGGCTCGTATTCCGCCGTCTGCGTAGCGAAAGCAACCGGACTGAATAAAAGCGGGAAAAAATTATCGGCAACAATATCGCCGTAACCGTCAAAAGCCGCCTGTGTCGGGGATTCTTCTATAAAGGCGTCAATTCCGCCGTTTTCTAACATTTCATAAGCCTTGTGATAATCTTCAACGAAGAAAGCTTCAAAATCATATACAGCGTTATCTGAAACTTTTTGATAAGTAGTGCCGCCCGTTAAGAAAGCGTATCGCGGCTTACTGCCGCCGCGTTTATTAATCAATTCCTGCAGGGATTCGCTGTCTGCTCTTCTAATCACCGCAATATGCCGTTCAGCAATGGAATCGGTCATAATGTAGGTTTCCTTGCGCTCGTCGCTCGGCGTAAGCTCACCCGTGAAAGCGATTTCGCCGCTTTCAAGCCCTTCAATCAACTCATCCCATTCGTAAATCACGGGGACAAATTCAACGCCGAAAAGCTGTGTCAGCCGTTCGCAGACTAACGCCGAAAAGCCTTTGATGTCGCCGTCAGCGTCATCAAACGTTTCCGTGGTGTATGTCATGCCGTAAATAAATTTTTCGGTGTTTTGCAAAACATTTTCAACCGCCTTGATTTCTTCTGCGGTTATGCCGGGAATATCTTTGAAAGAGGTATAGTTACGCGTATTCACGGAAGCGGCGTGTTTAATTTCAAAAGTGCTTCCGTCTTTTTCACAGCCGGAAAATCCCGCAAGCGTAGCAAAAAAGAATCCCGCACAGCATATGAAACAAATAAACCGCCTGATAATTTCCATGTTGAAAACCGCTCCTTTAATTTATATAATCTGAATGTAGGGGCGAACCTCGCGTTCGCCCGTATAATAAAGAGGGACGCCACGCAGGGCGTCCCCTACATCATATTAATATATTAAATATTATTTTCTTCTGTTCTTTTTATTTTTCCCGAGAGCCGACATGGCTAATCCGATACTGCTTGTAACCGAAACGAAAGCAAGCGGAATCGTAATGCCGGTATCCGGATTTCCGGACGGGTTCGGGTCAGGGAATTCGGGGAATAAAAAGCCTGAAAGCGGCGGCAAATCTTCCGGAATTTCGATTACGGGCGGGTTATCCGGGAAGCGGTAAACCCCGAGCGGAACAGGCTCATCCGGAATCATCAGCGGAGTTTCCGTCATGTTTTTCAAAATCACTTCAATTTCTATATCATAATCATACACGGGAATCTTAAGCCCCACTTCGCTGTATTCTGATTCCCCAACGCCCACGATTTCAAAGCCGAGCACTGTGAAGCCGGGGTATTCCTCTTCCTGTAAATAATATACATTTCCGCTTTCAAGCCCCGGGACAACAACGCTTTCGCCGTTGGCGACAAGGTCAATCCTTTGGAGCATGTTTAATTCGGAATCGTATAATCTCACGGCAAAATGCTTTCCCGTACCGATTGGCGCGCCGAAGAAATCAACAAGGCTTTTACTGATTCTGAGTTGTACGCCCCCTAAATCCTCGTCACTGTCCGGAATAGGTTCGTAACGGTTCTTCGGCTCATAATCATTATAAATAGTAACGATTAGATTGTCCCCGTCTGTAACCTCTAAAATATCACAGGCGGAATGTTTTAATTCAAAATAACCGTGTTCGTGTTCATCGTAATACGCAATATAATGCACATCTTCGTGCAGAATTTCTTCAACGACGATTTCCGTACCCGCCGGAAGCCCGAACAAGTAAGCGGGCGCGCTTACGTTCAGCTCGATGACCGTACCGGCGGAATTTGCACCCGAATAGGTATAACCCGAATTATTCTTGGTGAAAGTTAAATAATCGCCTGTATTTATATTCTTAACCATCGCTTCAAACGTCACCGAATTTGTAATATCCCAATCCACATAAGCACCGGATAATTTTTTATTAATAATCAAGTTTCCGGTATTATTACTTTCGGGCGGAATAACGGGAGGAGGAAGTGTATTGGGCGGAGCGGGTGTAGTCGGCGGAACTGTTGTCACCGGCGGAGCGGTCGTAGTCGCCGGAGGAGTGGTGGTATTCAGCGGTGTAACCGTAACCGGCGGCGCAGTTGTTATGGGAGTTGTTGTCGTTGTTGTAACCGGCGTTGTTGTCGTTACCGGCGTTGTCGTCGTTGTTGTTACCGGCGTTGTTGTCGTTGTTGTTACCGGCGTTGTTGTTGTCGTCGTTACCGGCGGCGGGTCTTCAATCAAAGGTTCAACGGGTATAACAGGCTGGAAATGATTGGTAATATTAACCACCGAGCTGTCCGCGTCATAACCGTCCGGAATGGTGACGATGCCGTTGTTCTTATCTTCGGGAACAGCGTCAATTTCAGGATTCGTATAATAATGATTGTAAACGGCCGACCAGAAAGTATCGGTTTCTTCAATTACCTGCACCTTTGTGCCGCCGGGTATATCGGTGATAATCGCTTTCATTCCTTCGGAAAAGGGGATAAAATCACCGGTCGCGCTGACGCCGGCATATTCGTAAACCGGCGCGTCATCTGTTTCTTTTGTTACTTTTATGTACTTGCCGCTGTCGGGACCTTCCGCTATCATTACACGGGCATTAAAAACCGTGTTTTCGTTTACCCCCCACGCTTCATAATTGTCGCCGAGCGTTTTCGTAATGACAAGGTTTCCGTCGTGACCGTGTTCTTCATCTGTGCCGTGCGGATAGGTATTATACACGCCAACATAAAGCGTTTGGTCGGGGAGAATCATTCCGCTGTCGTTGACGCCGTAATCGGTTTCAGGTGTTAAGGGCCAATCGGACGGGGCTTTGAATACATCCGCGCCTGCGTGTATGTCCGCTTCGTTATAACTGTAGCTGTATCTTTGAATATTTGCTTCCGTAGGGAATCTGTCTTCCTCAACCTTTGCTTTAATCCCCGCCGGTATACCGAGCAGGGTTGTATCACTGCCCGCTTTTAACATAACAGGACTGCTTTTTCCGGTGGATAATCCTTTGTAGGTATAATTAGGACCTGTTCCGGAAAAAGTCAGATACTGACCGGTTATTTCATCTTTAATATACGCACTGAATAATGTTTCGTCGTTTATGCCCCAACAGCAGATTTGATTTCCGAGAAATTTCTTAATAACGATATTACCTTTATTGTTTGCGTTTTCGTCGGTTTTATCGCGGTAAAGCGGAATAAGCTGCGGCTGGCAGAATTCCCTGTGGTTGGGGTCGTCCGCACAGACAAGGTAGGCGAGCTTTGCGATTACGCCGGTTGTTCCCTGATAATTTTCATAAAGGTCAATAACAGCATTACGCATTTCCGGATAATCGGCTAAATTATTATCAATCATAATATTCAGCGGAATATTCGTTACCATATTCCACAATGTAACCTGCGTAAGAAGCCTTGTCGAAGCCGCGACAATATTCATGCCGTTCGGACCGTTCCACCTGTCAATGCTCCCATATTTATTATTGATGTAATTCAATGCGGCAAATACGTTGTCATAATTATTCAGGGGGATTTCCGCTTTCTGATAACCGCTGCAGCCGTTGTGGTTGGCAAAGCTTTTCGCGCCCGCGTAAGCGCAGAAAGACTGATAAATCTGCCCTGTTTCAACATTTTCTATCGGTATTTCAAAAATATCCCCGCCGTTGTTAAGACCGGGCGCGCCGAGCTGGAAAAGCCTGCCGTCGCCCCATGTACTCCCACATATGTACAAAGCGTCAAAATCAAAGCCGTAATCGGGCTCTGGGACGGGTACAACTGCGTTTATTTTAAATATATTTAAATTTCCCGCGTTAAAAACGATGAATAAAGATAACGCCAATATTATTGTTAAAAGCCTGTAAAAGCCTTTTTTTACTGTAATTATCATAACAACCGCCCTTTCTGACGTTTATAATTTATTGCTCCACCAATTAAACCTTGCCATTTTCACTTGTTTTATTATCGCCATACTGCGTTAATTTTTCCTTAAATATCAACGGATATTCGCGTCAAAATTGCCTTGTCTGACGACAATAATCCTGCGTGACAATTTTGGCAAGGTTTAATTGGGGGAGCAATATATACATAAATATTATACATCTAAACTAAAGGAAAGTCAACTGTTTCAAATAAAAAACTGACAGAAAGCCCTTATCAAACAATACTAACGGTTATCACGCATTAATAAACCCTAATAGTAAAAATATAGAAACAGCTGTAGAATATCTTGAGGCTTTCGTAC
>WRJM01000016.1 GCA_009782265.1 Oscillospiraceae bacterium
GGCAATTTTGACGCGAATATCCGTTGATATTTAAGGAAAAATTAACGCAGTATGGCGGTAATAAAACAAGTGAAAATGGCAAGGTTTAATTGGGGGAGCAATAAATAAAAATATTTTCTTGTTTCCCCGCCTGCGGCGGGGGAAACACAGAGAAAGCACGAAAGGATTAGGGCATGGCAAACAAAACCTTTTACATCACCACACCAATTTATTACCCGTCGGGTAATCCGCACATCGGGCATTGTTATACGACTTCCGCGTGCGACGCAATTGCGCGTTACAAGCGTATGCAGGGGTTTGACGTGATGTTTTCCACCGGAACCGACGAGCACGGCATGAAAATTGAGGAAAACGCCAAAAAAGCGGGTTTAGACCCGCAGGTTTATGTAGATGAAATCGCCGCGAAATTCAAAAAGCTGTGGGAATATATGAATATCAGCTATAACCGCTTCATCAGAACTACCAACAAGGCGCATAAAAGCGCGGTTCAGAAGATTTTCAAGACCATTTATGACAAAGGTTATATTTATAAGGGCGAATATTCAGGGAAATACTGTGTTCCCGACGAAAGCTTCTGGACGCAAAGCCAGCTTAAAGACGGCAAATGCCCCGAGTGCGGACGGGACGTGATTGACGCGAAAGAAGAAGCTTATTTTATGAAAATGCAGCCTTTCGCCGAAAAAATCGAAAAATTGCTGACCGAAACCGATTATTTACAGCCGCAGGCGCGTGTAAATGAAATGGTGAATAATTTCATCAAACCGGGCTTGGAGGATTTATGCGTATCAAGGACGACTTTTAAATGGGGAATTCCTGTACCTTTTGATGAAGAGCATGTGGTTTATGTTTGGCTTGACGCGCTTTCTAACTATATAACCCTGCTCGGTTACGAAAATGACGAGCATGATGATATGCGTTATTGGGCGGCGGATTTACACATGACCGCAAAAGATATTGTGCGTTTCCATTCAATTATTTGGATTGCAATTCTTTCAGCACTTGATTTACCGCTTCCGAACAAGCTTTATTCACACGGCTATATCAATCTCGGCGGAAGCAAGATGGGCAAAAGCACCGGCAATGTGGTTGACCCGTTTATACTCGGCGAACGCTACGGCGTTGACGCGCTCCGGTATCAAATTCTGCGTGATATGCCTTTCAGCGGGGATATGGATTATTCAAACGAGCTTATGCTTAACCGCATAAACACCGATTTAGCCAATGACTTAGGGAATTTAGTTTCCCGCACGGTGGCAATGGTTGAAAAATATTTTGATTCAACTCTGCCGGAAGAAAAACTGCAGAATAATGAACAGGACAGCGGCTTGATTACCCTTGCAACCGGCTTAAAAGCAAAGGTTGACTCGCTGATTGATGAGCCGCAGTTAGGACTTGCGCTTACCGAAATTTTCAAGGTCATTTCCCGCGCTAATAAATATATTGACGAAACCGCACCATGGATTTTAGCCAAAGATGAAGCCGACAAACCGCGTTTAGCGTGCGTGCTTTATAATCTGCTTGAAGCGATTCGGATAAGCTCAGTGCTTTTATCGGCGTTTATGCCCGCGACAATGCCGAAGGTTTGGGAGCAAATCGGGTTTTGCGCAGACCGTGAATATTTGTTCAACGCTTATAAAAACGCAGGGTTATGGGGTGTTTTACCGCAAGATGTTACAGTCAAACGGGGTGAAATTATTTTCCCGCGGTTTGATGTAGTAAAAGAAACAGCGTATTTGAATACGCTGATAAAGTGAATTATAGTAATAATTAACTATATAATTTTTAACCTTTTATTTGCCAAATGAGCGATTCTACACGCTCAACCGCTTCAGATTCAAGCCGTTTCTGCTGTGCAGTAAAAAATTCAACAACGGGTTTATTATTTTTAATGTTCCATACTCCGGCAACCTGCCCGTTGACAGCGATTGACGGCAGGCAAATCCCGGATTTTAAAACAACCTTGTTTTTATATTCCTGCGGCAGACATAAACGGTCGTCAACGGTATATGACGCGGTAATCGGGTCGAAACCGGAAAGTAAAGTCAATTCGGGAATATCGCTCATTTCGTTATCATCATCGCTGTAATAATAGATTTTCTTGCCGTTTTCAAGGCGTTGTAAATCATCAAGCGGCAATTCCGGCAGTTTCTTTGCGTCTTCCTTACTGATTCCGAAAAACCACGCCGCGTCCGCCAATGTCGCCGGTCCGTATACGGAAAAGTATCTGCGGAGCAATGCGGGGAGAACTTCATCAAAGCTTTGAAACGGTTCCGCGCTGATGAGGTCGAAATTCCGGCTTGTCATATCCCTGAACGCGACTTTGCCGCGCCGCGCCAAGTATACAAATATACCGCCCCACGACGAGAATATATTATCAATGGTTTCAGGTTCATAACTTTCCGCGAAGATTCTGCGGAATTCTGTTCTTGAATAAACGCCGTCTTCCATGAGCCGGATAACTTCATCTGCAATATTGCGGATTGTTTCCGCGCCGTAAGCACCGGCAAGCCATGAAAAATAACCGTCTTTTGATTCACCCGCTGAGAGAGCGAGCAGTTCCGGTAAATCCTCGAACATGACCCCGTGAAGTGTTCCGCGGTAAAGCCATGTTTTCGTCAGCTTGGTTTTCCAGCCGTGAATATTCGTACCGCGGATTAATGCGGAGAACGGCACGTTGCGGTGAAACCAGCAGTGCAAGCCGAGCAGTTCATGCGCAAGGGTTTCCAAATCATCACATTTACGTGATAGGTATAATCCGTGCATGCGGCGGCGTATGATGTTTTCGGTTACAGTTCGGTTAGTCATTATTTTGTTCCTTTTTATTTTTTCTTGCTAATAAACGAAGAAAAGTAATATTTCTTCCGTTGTCAATATTCATTATATCTTCGCTTTCATCCGGTTTAAGCATCTGCGTAAAATCACGCCAAATCTTGACCCCCTCTTTATTTTCAAAAGCGTCAATCATGTCAACATTGATTGATGTTGCTTTTTCCCATAAACCGCGCCACCACGCCGGCGAATGATATGAATCAAAGTCGGTATGCCAATACGGTTTTAAGTATTCGGGCGGTTCGGAGAGTTCATTAAACATGCCGGGGATGACAACACCGATTTGCCCGCCGGGTTTTACAACACGAGCTAAATGCTTATCAACGAAATCTTCGCCTGTTCCGTAAGACCAGATAGAATTTATGCTGATTACGGCGTCAAAAAATTCATCTGCGAACGGCATTTCAAGAGCGTTTCCTTTAAGCGGAAACACTGATTTTTCCGCTCCCGCTTCTATAATCCGACGATGGTTTTCGTTCGCGCTGACCCATAAATCATACGCCCAAACCTGAACATTGAACTCTTTCGCTAAAAAAACCGAGCTTAACGCTTTCCCGCAGCCTAAATCCAATACGCGCATATCCGGCTTTAAATCCACGCCTTTCACAAGTGCTTCAGTCAACCATAAACAATGCGAACCCATTTGATTGTCAATAATCCACTGCGGGTCATATTTTGAAGACAACGGATATAACGAATGATTCATTTTTTGAATATGCTCATTTGAAAACATAAAAAACACCTCTCTAAAATTATTTTAAATTGAATTTATTACTCCTACACCTAAGAACGTGTATTCAATAACGCTCAACGCTCATATTTTGTCGCATTTTACACCACTTTTCGTTAAATTTTCGCGAAAATTCGCCTTAATTGGTACAAAATTCGCCTAAAATCTGAACATTTCGATTATTGAATACAAGTTCTAACAGTAGAAAAAAATATTTGGAGGTTTATACGATGAATATCAATAAGTACAAAGTCACCGACAAGGTCACGGGAAAACACAAGTTTATTTTAGCCGACCATGACACCAAGCATACCGATTGCTTTTCTTCTTCCGATGATGTTAAAAAGATTGTGGAAGAAAACGTCAAGGAAATTTCGGAGCTTCAATCCAAATTGTACGCGGACGGAAAAACCGGTATCCTGATTATTTTTCAGGCAATGGACGCGGCGGGAAAGGACAGCGCAATTAAACATGTTATGAGCGGCGTAAACCCGCAGGGAATTGAGGTTCACAGCTTCAAACAGCCTTCAGCGGAAGAGCTTGCACACGATTACTTGTGGCGTGCCGTAAAGGTTCTTCCGGAACGCGGGAAAATCGCTATTTTCAACCGTTCTTATTATGAAGATGTGCTTGTCGTGAAGGTGCATAAGCTTTATGAAAAGCTGAATGTTCCCGAACGGTGCAAAACCAAGGATACGATTGAAAAACGTTATGAGCAAATCAGAAACTTTGAAGATTATTTGTGGGAAAACGGTATTATTACCGTAAAGTTCTTTTTGAATTTATCAAAAAATGAACAGCGTAAGCGGTTTTTAAACCGCATTGACCTTGAAGAAAAGAACTGGAAATTTTCTGACGCGGACATTCGTGAACGCGGGTTTTGGGACGATTATCAGGAAGCCTATCAATCCGCGATTAGAGCAACCGCGACAGAAAAAAACCCGTGGTATGTGATTCCGGCGGACAAGAAATGGTTCTCACGCGCTATTATTTCAAATATTCTTCTCCATGTCATGCAGGAAATTAATCCGAAATATCCTGTAATTACGTCGGAGCAGAAAGCGGTTTTAACAGAGAGCAAGAAAAAATTATCAAATGAAAAATAAAATATATCGGATAATTTTGAAAATACCCAAACCGGAGGTAGAACAGCGCGTGATTGAATATACTCTGACCCGTTCCAAACGAAAAACAATCGCAATCTACGTCCGTGACGGCATTGCAGATGTTCGTGCACCTCTTAAAACATCGAAAGCTGAAATTGAAAAATTCGTCAGTTCAAAAGAAGAATGGATTATTAAAAATATTGCCAATTCAAAAGAACATACAGAGCGGAAAAAGAATTTTACTTTAAATTACAGTTCCCGTATTTTAGTTCTCGGCAACGAATATCCGATTACCGCTAAAAGCGGCGTTAAAGCAGGGTTTGACGTTCATCAAAAGTTATTTTACATGCCGCCGGACATGAATTCGGAGCAGATTAAATCCGCTTGTATTCAGGTTTACCGTATGCATGCAAAACAGGTTTTAACTGAGAAAGTTCTTGATTTTGCAAAGAAAATGAATATTATGCTTGGAGATAGTTTTTGCCCGATTGCTGTTAAAATCAACGGCGCAGTTACCCGTTGGGGAAGCTGCAGTTCCAAAAAACGATTAAACTTTTCGTGGCGGCTGATGATGGCTGATGAAGATTTGGTTGATTATGTTGTTGTGCATGAATTGTCGCATATTGCGGAAATGAACCATTCCAAACGGTTTTGGGCGATTGTAGGAAAGGTTTTGCCTGACTATAAAAAAAGGCAGTTAAGGCTAAAAGAATTGCAAAAAAAATTAAACACTGAGGATTGGAACGAGAATCCGGAACACGAACAGGAACAGGAACAAAAAAACCCGCAAGAACACAGATACCATTACGCTGATTATAAAACGATTCTTTCACCCAAAAATGGCATGAATCTTTACCGCGGCTGTACGCACGGCTGTATTTACTGCGACAGCAGAAGCGTATGTTATCAGATGAAGCACGATTTTGAAAATATTGAGGTTAAGCGGAACGCCGCTGTTATTTTAGAGGGGCAGCTTCTGCGGAAGCGTTCACCCTGCATGATTGGAACAGGCGCGATGTGCGACCCGTACATTCACTTAGAAGAAGAATTTCAGCTGACACGGCAGTGCCTTGAAATCATTGAAAAACATCAATTCGGCGCGGCGGTTCAAACGAAATCGGCAAGGATTCTGCGGGATTTGGATATTCTGAAAGCTATTAACGCCAAAACAAAATGCGTGGTGCAAATGACGCTGACTACTTTTAATGAAGAATTATGCCGTATCATTGAGCCGAATGTTTCAACGACTGCCGAGCGGGTAAAAGTGCTTGAAGTCCTGCGTGATGAAGGAATCCCAACCGTGGTTTGGCTCAGCCCGATTCTGCCTTTTATCAACGACAACGAAGAAAATCTGCGCGGAATTTTAAATTATTGTATCCGTGCGAAAGTGCGCGGGATTATTTGCTTCGGATTCGGCACAACCATGCGTGAAGGCAGCCGGGATTATTTTTACCGGAAATTAGACGAACATTTTCCCGGGTTGAAACAAAAATATATACAAACCTTCGGTAACAGCTACGAGTGCCGCAGTCCGAATGATGCGCGGCTGATGAGCATTTTTAACACGACATGCCGTCAACACGGCATACTGTATAAAACCGATGAAGTATTTGCGTACATGTATCAGTTTAAATCTGAAACAGGACAACTGTCGTTATTTGAAACGGAGAATTATTTATAAAAAGAAATGTTACTCGTTATTTAACACGAGCCATTCGTCCGTAATCTTGTTTAAGTTTAATTTCACCGCTTCTAACAAATCACATTTTTCTTTCAATAAAACATAATCGGCGCAGACTTCCGGAGAGCATATCTCCGCTTCAAGGCTTGAAATTTCGGTTTCATGCCTTTCTATTTCTGCTTCTAATGCCTTAATGCGCTGAAGCTTTTTAACCTCTTCGGCGCGTTTTTGCTTCGTCCGGTAATAAGGCTTGTCCGGTTTCTCCTTTTTCGGTACGGGTATTACAGGCTTGGAAGATATTTCTTTGCGTTTAAAGTCCATGAATTCTTCATACCCGCCTTCATAAAGCCGTACATGGTTTTCGCCCGTAAATTCTAAAATCCGTGCAGAAAGTTTATTCAGCAAATACCGGTCGTGTGAAACGAAAATTACTGTCCCGTCAAACGCTGAAAGCGCGGTTTCAATTCCTTCGCGTGCGGATATGTCAAGATGGTTCGTGGGTTCGTCCAAAATCAGCACATTCCCGCTTTCAAGCATCATCAGCGCGAAATATAGTTTGGCTCTTTCGCCCCCCGAAAGCGCCCCGACTTTTTTAAAAACATTTTCGCCCGTCAGCCGCACGCTTCCGAGTAAAGTCCGTATTTCAGCCTCATTCATTCTGCGGAATCTGCTGTGAACGGCGTTGATGACTGTATCGTTTCTGCTGAGCCGCTCATTCGATTGGTCAAAGTATGAAATTTTTACATTCTCCGCCCACCTTATTTCACCCTTTTGCGCGGGCAGAATCCCTTGAATCACTTTCAGAAACGTTGATTTTCCGCTCCCGTTGACACCGGTAATCCCGATTTTATCACCCCGCCGAATCTCTAAAGAAAGCGAATCAATAATAGTTTTCCTGCTTTCTCCCGTTCCCGCAGAAATGTCAATTTCTTTAATTTTAAGTATATCAAGCGGCGGTGTAATTTTATACGTGAATTTGATTTTAGCGGGTTTTTCGTACATGACCGGCTTTTCAATTATATCCATCGCTTCAAGCCTCTTGACCCTGCTTTTCGCCATGTTTGAAGTTGACGCTCGGACAAGATTCCGCGCAACATAATCCTCAAGCTTTGCGATTTCATTCTGCTGTGCTTTATATTCTTTCAGTCCGCGCTCGGTAAGCTCTTGTTTCTGCTTCGTAAACGCGGAGTAATTCCCTTTAAAACGCCTTAACCTGCCGCGTTCAATTTCACATACGGAAGTACAAAGCTTATCAAGAAAATAACGGTCATGCGAAACGATTAACAGTGCACCCTTATACTCTTTCAGATAATCCTCCAACCACATCACCGTATTGAAATCAAGGTGGTTGGTCGGCTCGTCAAGAATAAGAAGCGCAGGGTTTTCAAGCAGTAATTTCGCTAAAGCAAGCCGCGTTTTTTCCCCGCCGCTTAAAGCGGAAACAGGTCTTTCAACCATGTCGGGCGCGAAGTTCATACCGTTCAAAACTTTATTGATTTTCACGTCAATCAGATACCCGTCATTTGCTTCGTAAAACGCGGTCAGGCTTGAATATTCCTCAGCGTGGCTTTCGTCCATTCCGGTTTCGATTTCTTTCAGCCTTCCCGCCGCTTTGTCTAAGCTTGCGAACACGCTTCTGATTTCTTGATAAACCGTATTACCGCCGCTCCCGTCAACCCCTGAATTCTGCGCTAAATAACCGATTGCGGCGTCTTTATTCTTATAAATTTTTGCTTCATTCGGTGGCGGTGTGTTTTCAGGGTTTTCTAAGCCAGTAATAATTCGCAGAAGTGTAGATTTCCCGCAGCCGTTAATCCCGGTTAACCCGATACGGTCATTGTTCTCAATAATCAATCCGGTGTTATCAAGCACGGTAACGCCGTTATAAACCTTTGTTATTTTTTCAAGTGAAATTATCATTTCAAGTTATAATCTTTCTTTTTCTGAACAATAGATATTTCTTAACTATTATTAAATACAGAAGTAATACGTTTAAAATCAACTATATTTATTGTAACAGCATGTTTAATAAAAAGCAAGCTTTTATTATCAAGTTTATTGAAAAATCGCAGAATAATTGACTTTGCTTGAATTTTATGATATGCTGAGCAAAGAAAGTATCAACGGAATTATAACAGCGGAGTAACGATTTATATGAATAAAATTTTATTAAAAACAACCGTTACCACTTTGAGCAACGACGGTTCAGGTGTCGGCAGAACCGCCGGCGGCAAGGTAATTTTTGTACCCTTTACGTCGGTCGGCGACGAAATCGAACTGTCTGTATGCAAAGAAACCAAATCAATGATTTACGGGAAACTTGAAAATATTTTAACTTCATCTGCCGACAGAATTCCTAACGACTGCGAAAATTTTACAAAATGCGGCGGCTGTGATTTCCGCCATATTTCTTATGAAGCAGAGCTCCGCGCAAAAGAAATGTTTATCCGTGACGCTTTTATGCGTATCAGCAGAGGGTCTGCTCTTATCAATCTATCTGCTCAAAACAGTTTTTCGCCGGAATTTCTGCCGCTTATTCCAAGCGAACATACAGAATATTACCGCAATAAAGTGCAGTTTCCTGTCGGCAGAGATAATTCCGGACGCATGATTTACGGCTTTTACGCACCGAAAAGCCATGAAATTATCCCTCACAGACATTGTAAATTATACCCTGCGGTTTTCAAAGAAATCGCAGATGAAATTATTAAAACCGTTCCTGCCGGTTTACAGAATATTATTATTAGAAAAGGGCATTACAGCGACGATATTTGCGTGAATTTCCCGCCGTCGGAGGAACAGGATATTACCGATACGATGTGCGGTATTAATGTTAAAATCTCACCCCGTTCGTTTTATCAGGTCAACACCCCCGCCGCCGAAAAGCTGTACGGTATGATTCGGGATTTCGCCGAGCCTGACGGAAAAGTGATTTTAGATTTATACTGCGGAATCGGCACAATCGGCTTATCCATGGCGAAAACCGCAAAGCATGTAACAGGAGTGGAAGCAATCGAAAGTGCGGTTACGAACGCACGAGAAAACGCATTTTTAAACGGTTTCAATAACACTGATTTCATCTGCGGGAACGCAAAAGTATGCAAAGAATTTGATAAAAACCCTGACGTAATTATTCTCGACCCCGCACGAAGAGGCTGTGATGTTTCGGTTCTTGAAAGCGCAGCGGAGTTATCGCCCGAAAGGATTATCATGGTTTCATGCAATCCCGCAACGGCGGCAAGGGATTGCGGCATTTTAAGCGCATTTGGATATAGAACCGTAAAAGTTGGCGGTGTTGATTTATTCCCGCGGACAAGGCATGCGGAGTGCGCGGTGCTTTTAGTCCGGCAGACGGATTAAAACAATTGACGAATAGATTTTTTTATGTTATACTAAATAAAATATTAAGGGGTATATTATGGAAGCATTAAAACAACAATCTGCGCAGCCTCATTACACCTATAAAGATTACGCAAGCTGGGAATTAAAAGAGGGTGAGCGCTTTGAACTTTTAGACGGCGTACCTTACGCAATATCTGCGCCATCCCCTGTTCATCAGGGAATAAGCGGAGAACTGCACAGGCAGTTCGCTAATTTCCTTCACGGTAAACCCTGTAAAGTATTTCACGCGCCTTTTGACGTCCGCTTAAACGCAAAGGGCGACAAAGACGATAATGTCGTACAACCGGATTTGTTGGTGATTTGCGATAAAACCAAAATCGATGATAAAGGCTGCAACGGCGCGCCTGACTTGGTGGTCGAAATCGTTTCGCCGTCCAGCAGTAAACATGACCGGTTCATCAAGTTCCAAAAGTATCAGAACGCGGGCGTTCGTGAATACTGGATTGTTGATATTGAAGCTAACGGTATTGAAGTAGCTTTATTAAAAGATGAAAAATACACAGTTTTAAAATATTTGGAAGAAGATGTAATTTTTTCTTCCGTGCTTGAGGGTTTTCAAATCAATGTGAAAGAAATTTTCGCTGAGTAGAGGTATCGTCCCCTACGTTTCATAAATTTATAAAAAACTGCTTGACAAACAAAGATTTATGATATATAATGGAAATGATAAAGGCTGTACCGTGGAATAAGCGGTTAGCTGTTAAGAGTGAAAAATGACCGACTCTTTAGCTGGATGGCGGTCTTTTTTGTAAAATTTTGTCAAACTTTAAAAACGAGAACATTGCAATGCATTACTCTCGTTTTTTTCTTTAGTATTAAACTTTTTTATTGACAAAATCCCGTATTTATCTTATAATTTTATTAAAGCAAAAATAAAAAAGCGAGGGTGCAGTATGTTTACATTATCGGAGTTTTTAAAGTACGACAATATCGTCATTCAATGCCACGACCACCCTGACCCCGACACTATTTCCTCTGCGTTCGGCATATATTCGTATCTGCAAAGGAACGGCAAAAATGTTAAAATTATTTATTCGGGGCTTGAGCAAATCAAAAAGCGCAATGTACAGCTGATGATTGAATGGCTTAATATTCCCGTTGAACATGTGAAATCCTCCGACGCTGAGGATTTCCCGAAGCCGCAATTGCTCATTTGCGTGGACTGCCAGTACGGGGAGGGCAACGTCACAAGAATTGAAGCGGAAACTGTCGCCGTCATTGACCACCACCGCCAAACAGCTAACGGCGGTGAATCGGATATAGTTGTAATCCAGTCCCAGCTCGGAAGCTGTGCGACTTTAGTCTGGGATTTATTAACCGATGTGGATTTTGATTTCTCTTTGGATAAGGATGTTCCCGCGTCCTTGTATTACGGGCTTCTGACCGATACGAACAACTTTTCGGAAATCAACCACCCGCTTGACAAGGATATGCGCGATGAATTGCAAATGTACTGCGACAGAGGGATTGTAAGACGTTTAAGCCTGTGCAATCTTACCCTTGACGAGCTTGAAATAGCGGGTGTCGCGCTTCTGCGCAACCGCAACTGCTTCCATAACCGCTACGCCCTGTTCAGAGCCGAATCCTGCGACCCGAATATTTTAGGCTTTATCAGCGATATTGCGCTTCAGGTTGACATTGTTGACATCTGCGTGGTGTACAGTATACGGGACGGCGGCGCGAAAATATCCGTCAGAAGCTGTTCAAGGGAGGTTATGGCAAGCGATTACATAGAATATATTACAAGAGATGTCGGCTCAGGCGGCGGACATCGGGATAAAGCGGGTGGCTGGATTAACAAATCCGCAACCGACGATATGAACATCACCATCACCGAATACATGAACATGAAAACCGAAGAATATTTTAAAAGCTACGATATTATTAACGCTTTAAAGCATGATATAGACACTGCTTCCATGACGAAGTATATCAAGAAACGCATACCTAAGGGCTTTGTGGTTTCGTCTGAGGTTTTCCCGGAAAACACCCCGCTAATGATACGCACGCTTGAGGGAGATTCAAACATACGGGCTTCAGCTGATATTTATCTGATGATAGGGATTTTAGGAGAAGTGTACCCGATTAAAAAAGAAAAATTTCATTCTTATTATGTTCTTTGCGACGAAGAGGTTAATATAAGTGAGGAAATTTACACACCTACGGTTAAAAATGAAACCACCGGAGAAGTAAGGGAACTGATTCCTTACATGAATTCTTGTATTTCAACCGGTGAAGCGCCTATTTTCGCAAAAGTTTTAACACGGGACACCAAAGTTTTCACTGACTGGAATCCCAACGGCTACATGTACGGTAAAGCAGGCGATTATCTTGCTTTAAAATGCGACGATATAAATGATGTCTATATTATTGAGCATAATATTTTTAACCTGACTTATGAGGAATTGAAACTTTGAGTAAAGAACTGATGAACGACCGCGAAGTAAATTGTTTTAAATGCAGACATTTTACAATCACATGGGAATCAAAATTCCCGAAAGCCTGTAATTTATATGAATTCAAATCAGCTCAGATGCCGTCTTTGACCGTATTTAAAACCACCGGCTCGCCCTGTGCGGGTTTTGAAGAAAAAGTTCAGCATTAATAATAACGTGAAAGGAAACAAAAAACCATGATTAAAAACCCGATTCTCCCCGGCTTCAACCCCGACCCTTCAATCCTCAGGATTGAAGATGATTATTACATTGCAACCTCTTCGTTTGAATGGTTTCCCGGGATTCCGGTTTATCATTCGCAAGACTTAATAAATTGGCGGCTCTTAGACTACGCGCTGAAAACAAAGGAACATTTGGATTTGCAGTCGCTTCCGCCGTCCAGAGGCGTATGGGCGCCCTGCCTGAGCTACTGTAAAGACGAGCAGTTGTTTTACATTTCATACTCTGTTGTTTATAACCGCAACCGCTGGCACTTTGAAATTGATAACTTCTTAATTACTTCAAAAAGCATTACAGGTCCGTGGAGCAAGCCGGTATACATAAACTCCAACGGCTTTGACCCATCTCTGTTCCATGACCCCGATACAGGAAGAAAATGGATTATTAATCAGGAACGGGATTTCCGCCCGGGAAGCGAAACCCGCCGCCCGATTATCATTCAGGAATATGACCCGAAACTGCAAAAGCTTATCGGTAAGCCTGAACGCTTAACCTACGGCGCAACCGTCCGCGGCTTTACCGAGGGCGCGCATATTTATAAACACAACGGTTATTATTACCTCACAACGGCAGAGGGCGGAACAGGCTACGGGCATTGCGTTTGTATTCTACGTTCAAAGAACATTACAGGTCCGTATGAAAGCTGTCCCGGTAATCCGATTTTGACCTCCTGCCTGACCGATGTGCCGATGAACCCCGATAAATCCTTTTACTTATATGAACTTTATAATCCTGAAATCACCATACAAAAAGCCGGTCACGGCTCTCTTGTTGAAACTCAAAACGGCGAATGGTATATGGCGCATTTATGCGGCAGACCGGTTATGCCTAAACAATGCTGTATACTGGGGCGCGAAACTGCCATTCAAAAAATGGAATGGACAGAGGACGGCTGGTTAAAAACATACGGGGATTCTAAATACCCGCTTGACGAGGTTGAAGCACCGGAACTTCCCGCTCACCCGTTCCCGGAAGAACCCGTACGCGACGATTTCGACAGCGGCGAATTAAACTTGCATTTCAACACGCCGCGTAACCCCATAGCCGCTGACTGGGCAGATTTGCAATCCAAGAAAGGCGTTCTGCGGCTTCTCGGGCGGGAATCCCTTTGCAGTAATCACGCGCCGAGCATCATTGCACGCAGGCTTACTGCTTTTAATGCAAATGTTACAACGAAAATGCAGTTCAACGCAAGCCATTATATGCACGTAGCGGGGCTGACCTGCTATTACGAACCTTTTAATTATTATTACATTGCTAAAACCTATTCGGAAGAAACAAAAACCAATGTGCTCTGCGTTTACGGCATGATTAACAGACAGCTTGCGGATTACGGCGATGAGGTTGTTATTGTTGCTGATGACGCCGATGTATGGCTACGCGCAGAAATAAACACCGACAGATTGCAATTTTTCTACAGCCTTGACGGTGCTTCTTTCACAAAACTCGGAAACGAGTTTGATATGACCACATTATCGGACGAAGCCAGCAAATACGGAGAATTTACGGGGACGTTTGTGGGCATGTTCGCGCAGGATTCGCACATGAGGGAAACGTGGGCGGAGTTTGATTATTTTGAGTATGAAGAAAAATAAAATATTATAATTGTTTCATATCACTGTATTCTCTTTCTTTTTGGAAGCAATACATAGCAACAGCACACCGCATACGGTTATATTAATTTTTAAGCTATTATTGTTGACTTTTGTTTCGGGATTTTCTTCTGTTTTAGGATTTTCTTCTGCAACGGATGTACTGATTATTTTTACTCGCCCTTCCGGTTCGGAAAAGATTACGGGATTCGTTGTTAAATAGTCAACAAATGCTTCAGCATCGCCACCGTAATATGTAAGGTTTAAGCCGTTCATAAGCATTTCATAGCCGTCGCCGCCCGCCGCAAGGAAATCAATTGTCGAAACAGTGTATTTTTTATTTTCATCAAATATACTTCCGTCAGCCATAAATACGTTTACGACTCTTTGTCCCTCTTGTGAATCAGGGTCAAACTTAAACATTATCCCCGCAACCTGTATATGTTGCCCCGTTTCTTCGGGGTATTTGCTTATGCCATGCTCCAAGATTTTTATTATATCCGCGCCGTTCAGTTCAACCGTTACAAGTAAATTAGAAAAAGGCAGAACATTCAATACATCTCCCATGGTTATATTTCCGGCTTCAATGCTTGCACGGATATTACCACCCGTCAGAAACGCAAAATCCGCTCCTGTTGCGTGACGCATTGAATCGGTGAGCAGGTTGGCAAGGTTGGTTTCTTCCGTTCTCACGAGTTCACGCGCTCCCTCTAAGTGCACCGGCGTATTTCCGACTACCACCGAGATGATGTCCTCTACCGATTTTTCCCATTTTTCAATTACAGCGGTAACAGCTTCGTCTGCGGGAAGTGTTGTTTCCTGTATGTTTATTACGCTTGCGGTTTTGGAAACTGCGCTTCCCGAAACCGTGATTTCTATAATTCCGATATGTTGACTGTGTCCGTCTGTTTGCGTAATAAGCGTATTTCCTATGTTTCTGCCGTTTTCATACAACGTATGATTGTGCCCGTCGATAATGACGTCTATTCCCTTTATATCAGCTAACGCGTCGCTTTTATGCTCGGGGGCAGTGGGTTCTTCATCACCTAAATGCACTAATGCAATAATTATATCACACCCCTCCGCTTTAAGCACGCTGACTGTTTCGGCGGCGGTTTCGGCAGGGTCTGTAAAAATCAATCCGCCGACAATGCGCGGGTCTGACTTCGTGAGCGTTTCGGGTGTTGCAATTCCGAACACACCTGCCGTGATTTTATCCATTTTGAATATTTCATACGGCTTGAATAATAATTGCCCGTTTGAATCAATCACATTCGCGGCTAAAAGCGGAAAATTCATCATGCCGGACAGTTCTTTTAATCTGTCAACACCAAAATTATAATCATGGTTGCCCGTAATCATCGCGTCATAACCGACCGCGTTCATAATTTCAACCGCGGATTCTCCTTTTGAAAGGTTTACCGCTGTCTGCCCGTGCAGGCGGTCGCCCGCGTCAAGAACGAGAACATTTTCGCCGCGGCTTTTCAAATCTGCCGCCATCTGCGATATGTACGGCTCTGCTGCTGTTCTGCCGTGCGCATCGTTGACGTGAATAACCGTGAGTTTTACTTCATCTTCGGAAGCCGCTGAAACACTTGCGGGTATTATAAAGCTCGTTATTAAAATTACCAGTAAAAACATTGATATTTTTTTCATCATTGAATTTTCCTTTTTATATTTTTATATTTATTCCGAATTAATTATAACGTATCATTAAAGCTTTGTCAATAAAAAATTTAATAGAAAAGACTGAACGATTATACTCGTTCAGTCTTTTTTATACTAATACCGATTATAAAAGCTCTTTAAAATCCGTACAAAAAGCTTGCGTTTATGGGTTTTTGTGCAGATTTTTAAGAAAGCTTTTAATGAGGGATTAGTATTAGTTTTAAACGTTTATTTTACATTAAAATATAAATCTCCGATTTTAACAGCTTCAATCTGCGCAGGGTCAATCACAACCTCCGGTGAAAAACTGACACTGCTGTAAAATGAAGTATGCGGGCTTATCTTCATCTCAATTTCGCTTCCGTCTTTCATAACAACCGTGAACATTGGCTGTTCATCAATCAAAAACCTGTCTAAGTCGGTCAATCCCGAAACAATCGGATTCCAATCGGAGGTAATCGGATTCTGAATGTGATTCATTTTGGCAAGGTTTTCATTATCAGCTGTTGCGTCAAGTGAAATGTAGTAGGGCGAAACGGTTACGCTGTTCGCAGTGAGTTCAAAACCGCCGAGCATGAATTTCTGTCCGATGTTATAAGTCGTTGCTAAATTCTCAAAAGAAAGCGGGATTTCAAAACTCCATTGTCCTTCCGCTACCGTTTGATTCCGCCAGCCGAAATCGAAAATCAAGACATAATCTTTCAATTCTTCAATAGAATTAATTCCTTCAAACGAACCGCGCCATCTTGGCACATGGTCGGCATCGCCGTCGCCGTAGCCGACTGTGCCGCGTAAATATTCACCTGTTTTAGTGTTAAGCAGTGTGAACAACTGTGCTTGCATGTACCCAATTCCTACAGAATCGTAATTCTTGAGTTCACCCCGCAAATACAACACGCCGTCTTTTACAGCCGCGTTGGTTACGGTGTAGTCTTCAAAGCTCTCACTCAAAGGAATCTCCTTACCGCTGTCGGTGATTAACTCGTAACTGAATTCCCAGTTTACGAAATCCTGCGTAGAACCGCCGCTTCTGCGGAAATCAGCGTCCGTGACATTATTAAACTCGTTTACAATGCTGTATAAATCCGCGCCCGTGTCAAAACCGTCCTTTAATACAGACTGAACAATATCGGTAATGGTAAGATACATGTTTTCGCCCATGAAGTCCTCTATACTTTCGCCGTCAAGAGAAAGATTCAACAGCATTGCGGCTTTGTTGGGCGCGTCGCTTTTAATGATTTCACTCCAAAGATTATGCCACGGATTTCTAACCCAGCCGTCTTCGCTTATATCTTCATTCGGTAATGTCAGCACAACATCACCGAAACTGCCCCGTGCCGTAATTTCCGGAACTTCTGTGAGATAATTTACATAATCAAGCGTTTCATTCGTGCGGATTTTCGCGATTTTAAAATCCAAAGGATTTTCGGACAGAGAACCGTCGTCATTGAGAAGCGCGAGGGGTTTGCCGCTTAAATCCTCAATATCGATTAATATTTTAAGTTCGCTTCCCGCGCCGACAACGCCTTTCAAGGTGACTTCAACACCCTCGACAATCACACTTTCTTCTAAAACGATACCGGACTTATCCACAATCTCCGCAAGCGGCGAATCGGGTGAAAGCGGTATTGCTTCGCCGTCAGATGCGCTTTCTTTCAAAACATCGTTGAAAATTTCGCTTGCCCCTCTGCTGTAATAATACGCGGTTGCCGTTCCGCCGAGGATTAGCGCGCTGATGATTGCAATCAGAATAACAGGCGACCGTAAAACCTTTCTATCCTTTGCTTTCGGTGATTTAAACCCATCTGTCTGATTATGAACAAGCGCGTAGATTTTATCGGTTTCGGCGGTTTCAGGTGTTATATTTTCGCTCAGATTACTAAGCTGTTTTAAAAATGATTTCGTCATATTTATAACCATACCTTTCTGTTTTAATTATTTTAACATTATACCTTGCTTTTAATGCTTTAATTTGAAGAGTAAATCACTTCATCAAAAGTGATTCCTCTTTCTTTAAAGTTTTTTTGTATTTGCTTTCTGCTTCTGTATAAGCGGTCTTTCACCTGAACTTCGCTTAAATTCAGCTTTTCTGCAATATCCCGCACCGGTTCAAACAAGAAATACTTCCGCATGAAAATTTCCTTGTTCGGTTCGGGCATTTTTAGAATCAGCTTTTGAAGTTCACCCATGAACTCTTTCTTAATAACTAACAGTTCCACATCGTCATCCGCGATAATTTCAAAATTTTCTGTATTTTCTATTGAAATACCGCTTTGCTTTTTTAGCTTATGATAACGGTTGACAGCGTTGTTACGGGCTATGCAGAGCAGATAACCTTTCAGGCTTTCGGATTTTTTTATGTTTTCGGAATTTTTCCAAAGCCCGATAAAAACATCTGCGACACATTCTTCCGCTTCCTGTGGGTTTTTAAGAATCCGCATAACCACCGCAGTCAGAAGCCCGCTGTATGTATTAATAATTTCGCCGAGCCCTTCCGCAGGATTGCTGCGCAGAAGCTTAACCAATTGCTTGTCATTCACAAATATTGCTTCCTCCTTTTTTCATTTTTGAAAAGCTTTTCATTCATATAGACAATTGTAAAAGGAAAAAGGCGTGTTGAAAATTAAATATAAATTATAAAACCCGCTTAACATGCGGGTTTTATAATTTATTTAACCTAATACTGATTATGAGGGATTAGTATTAGTTGCCGTTATCCTCCGCTATAAGAGCATATACATATTCACCCATTGCCGCATATCCCGCTATGCTCGGGTGTAACCCGTCATTGTCATATTCGGGCAGCATGGTGTTAGGATTATCCGGATTTTTCAATAACTCGTCAAAATCGGCTAACCCGTGCATATTTCCTTCCCGATACTGAAGCCTTAACCAATCATTGACAGCTTCGCGCTTATCGTCTTGTTTTCCGGTTGGTGTAATTGTCCCGCCGTACACTTTAATCCCGTTTTCCTGCGCCGCTTTAATGATTTCGTCATAGGCGTTAATCATGCTTTCAGCCGACGCTGACCCGCCAAGGTCATTAACACCGATTAAAAATACTAAGTACCCGACCTCCGGCTGTTCCAATACATCCCTTTTAAACCGGTCTATAACCGCCGTCGGATTTTGCTGATTTAATAAAGTATTCGTTCCAATGCCCATATTGATTACGGAAAGATGCTTGGTTGCTTCGTTCGCCTGAAGATTATTCATTAAAATATCTACCCAGCGCAAATATTCTTCGTCTTTCGTACCGTAGCCGTCTGTAATCGAATCGCCGAGTGCTACGATGGACTTGCTTTCTGCCGGTGATAAAATATCAACATTACACAAAACAAACCAGTGCGTATTTGTTGAGCCGTTTAAAGATTCGTTTGAAATGACATTACCCTCTTCAATAAAGCTGTTAGCTCTGGCGGCTACATGGCAGGAAACGGTTTCAGGCATTTCCCCGAAATAAACAGACACCGCGATTCTTTCCAACGCATCTACCGGAAAATCAACAGGGTCGGAAAAAACTTTCTGACCCGCCGGTATCGTTACGCCTGCGCTTCCGTTGTCAAACGTTACAGGTGTATCGGTTGATACATCAATATCGGATTTCGCCGGTACGGTTGCTTTAGCAATATGTACGGCTTGAATTGTCATGGGTGTTTCTCCGTATTCGTTGGAAAAGGTAAGGCGGAGCTGTTCCCCTCCGCTCGAAGTGCGGATAATTTGACGGAGCGTAGAATCGGGTAAGTTTTTTGATATGTTTAAAGCTGATTTCTTTCCGCCGTCGCCGGAATTATCGCCGTAATACTGCGCGCTTGCCCATGTTCCGACCCAAATTCCGCCGGTTTCCTCTTCTTCCTCTTCCGGCGGCTGTTCTTCCTGTTCTGCCGGTTTTTCCTTGTTATTTTCAACGTCCTGCACGTTTTCAGGTTCGGAAGGCTCATTTCCGGTACAACCCGTAAAAGAAAAAAGCACCATAAGGCAAATTAAAAGTGTAAATATTTTTTTCATAACAAAATCCCCTTTTTTTTATCTGCTGTTAAATGCGCGTAATAAAAAAGCTTTTTACGCAGACATGTCATGTAACTATTATATCATGTGTATCAACTCTTGTCAAATCACTAACCCAATACTAATCCCTCATTAAAAGCTTTCTGAAAAATCCGTACAAAAAACCATAAACGCAAGCTTTTTATACGGATTTTTAAGAACTTTTATAATCGGGATTAGTATAAAAACTTCATTAAAACCCCTGCAATTCCCGCACCAAACCCTGCCGCAATGATTAATTTAAGTAACGTAAATTTCTTGTTTTTCGGCGGTTTGGTGCGGATTTCACCCGCTTTCCCTATAATCTCCCGCACATTCTCGTTTAATTCTTTGGTTACTATGTTGCTTTTTTCAGGTCTTACAAAAAAGATGGCGCGCTCAAAAAAATCGCTCTCCGGATTGCTCACTTCAATAATAAGCTTATTTACACCTTTCAGCATGGGCTTTTTCCGCCTTTCGTTCATAAATATTTGATTCGGGAAACTTTAATAACGCATTGTATTATTGGTAAATCTGATTCGGTTTATGCAGGTTTTCAACAGGTTGTTATGTTGAAAACAGGGAAAACTCACGGATTCAGCTTTTTTGACAAAAATTTTTGTTGAAAAACATGTTGAAAGTGTTTAAAAGCGCGCTATTACGCAAAATTTACATAAGGCTGTTTGTGGATAGTTTTGTGCCCTAACTGTTTTTATTAGGATGGTTTATTTTTTCGACGGAAATATAAAAAGTAAATCTTGTTATAAAATTAACAAAATCTGATTTTTCGACAGCAAATCCGATTACAAAAAGATTCATCCCGCGGTATATAAATAATTTAATTATACTATCAGAATATTCGCACTTTTACAGTCTGTAAAATCGTAAAATCATAGGTTTTCAACAGGTTATTGCTGTTGAAAGTGTGGAAAACCCATGAATTTCGCGGAACTTTGAGGAACATAAAAAATTTTCTGTTGAAAATTCGGTTGAAAGTGTTAGAAACCGCATAATAATGAGCCATGCTTTCATATACGAAAAGCCCGCCTTGTTGAAAAACAAAGCGGGTGATTTTTTGTTAATTTTGCCTATTGACAAAGAAAAATTTACAGAACCTTCTCATTACTCTCATCCGATAAATCCGCAATAAAGCTGATAAAGCTTTCCACGTCGCTGAAATCCCTGTACACCGACGCAAAGCGGATATATGCCACGTGGTCGGTGTCTTTAAGCTTCCTGAGGACTAATTCGCCGATTTTTTCGGACGTAACTTCGCGCTGAAACTTATTTTTAAGCTCGCTGACAATATCTTCAACCATGTTTTCCAATGCTTCAAGCTTCACCGGACGTTTAATCGTTGCGCGAAGAAGCCTGTCAATCAGCTTCTGCCGGTCAAACGGCTCAAGCATGTCGTTCTTTTTTATAACCATAAGCGGAATATTTTCCACGATTTCATATGTAGTGAACCTGCTCTTGCACGATAAACACTCACGCCGCCTGCGTATTTTATTATCCGTGGGGCGCGAATCAATTACTCTGCTGTCTTCATAACCGCAATCGGGGCATCTCAAAATTAATCAGTCCTTTCTTCTTAGAGCCTATTTAGTATCTCGCTCATGGCGGCTTTTCGGCGAATTTTCCGCCATACTGCGTTAAAATTTCTTGTAATGCATAAAGCATTACTGCGTAATTTCGCCTTGCCTGACGAAAAATTCACTTTCAAATCTGCTCATTCGGAGATGCTAAACAGGCTCTTATACAACATATAGTAATAATATCATAAAATTTTACAAATGTCAACTAATTTTTCAACACTTTCATTTAATTCTGTTAAACCGCTGAAATTTTCACGGTATAATTCCAAAATAACAGCTTTATTATAACCAATTTCCCGCAGATGTTCAAAAAAATCCGTAAAATTGAAATTTCCTCTCCCGACAGGTAAACAATCGTCGTTAATACCAAAACTCTCGTGTTTCATTAATCCGCGATTATCTGATACATGAATATGCACAATATTTTTACCGAGTTCATCAATAATCCGAAACGGTGTGTACCCTGAACGCAGAGCTTGCTTTAAATCAAGTGTGAAATACGCTCTGCGCCCGAACTCCTTTTTCATCTTAACCAAAAAATCAAGATTTCCGCTTTTACAGTAAGCGACGTTTTCCTGCGCTAAGATGATTCCGTAACTTTCAGCAACTGTCAGAATCTGCTCATATTTTTCAAAGTAAAACTCATTGCTTTTAGCCGCGCTTTTGTTTGCGCCGTGAAACACCATGATTTCCGCGCCCCACTCGTTCATACGCTCAAAATAACGCTTGTAAATATCCATGAACTGTTGTCGTCTGCGTTCATAATTTGAAAAAAGATAAAAACTTTCCCACCCCGGTACAGGATGCACCGAAATAACATTCAGCGAATAATCGCGGATAATCCTGTTAATTTCATCAAAAACAGGGGTTTCAAGCTCCATATCGCAGTTAATAAAAATTTCAATATCCCTTATACCCAGCTTTGCCAAAGAAAGCAGGGCTTCTTCCGTGTTCATGGGATAAAGACAGGCGGTGGACGCTCCTATATTGTTCTTCATATCGTTGTAAAATATTGCGCGGTATGCGTTTATCTATAAACACATACCGCAAAAATCCTTTTTCTTTTCGTTATTTTCGTGTATCGCCGGCGGTGCGCCTCTCTTTCCACATGACCCAGAATGTGCCGGAAAGGCAGAGTGACGTGTAAACGCCGGAAAGCAACCCGACCAGCATGGGGAAAGCAAAGTTCAGAATGGTGTTTACATCGTAGATAACTGCCACGATACAAAGGACTAATACTGCCGCCGCCGTTGTAACCGTAGTGTTAATGGTGCGTACTAACGATTGCTTCACGCTGAGGTTTACCAGTTCGCGGTTGTTGAGTCTTGTGCCGTACAGCGTTTTATTCTCACGGACGCGGTCATAAATAATAATCGTGTTGTTAATCGAATAACCCATAATCGTCAGGATAACTGCCATGAAAATCGAATCAATGGGCAAACGGAAGAAAATAAACGTCGCCACAATCACCATCACGTCAACCAGCAACGCTAAAAGCGCGAATACGCCGGTAGACCAGCCGCCGAGCTTTTTAAACCTGAACGCGATATAAATAATAAACAGTATAAAAGAGAAACCAAGTGCAACAAGGCATTTAATAAAGAAGCGAACACCTGTGGAGGGGCTTACGTTCTGGTTGTTTTCAAGGTAAATGCTGTTGTCTACGAATTTTTCCTGAAGCAGCTCCGTTACGCTGTGCTGCTGTTCCGGGGACAATCCTTCGTTTGACGCGAACGTGACATTAACATATTCAATATCGGAATTAAAAGCAGAACCTTTTGTAACAACCGCGTTTCCGTAACCAAGGCTTTCAATTTCGGACTTAACCGCGTTAATCTCAATATCACCGGTATAGGAATAGGTCATAATCGTGCCGCCCTTGAATTCAATCGACACTTCCGCACCGAAAATCGCTGTAACAATCAGCATTGCCGCAAGAATCACAATCGGAACGGTTATAAAGATATTTTTCTTTGACACGATGTCAAAATTTTTATTTTTTTCTTTATTTTTTGTTTTTTTCATATTTTCGCTCATTTTGACACCCCCTGTTTTTGATTGGTGTAAAGGCTGATTTTTCTCATCGGTTTAAACTTCGCAATGGAATAGGTCATTAACCTTGACGTAAATACGCCGAATACAAAGTTCAAAATCGCACCTACGGACAGCGTAAAGCCGAATGAGTAAATCGCACC
>WRJM01000017.1 GCA_009782265.1 Oscillospiraceae bacterium
TGCGTTAAATTTTCTTGTAATACATATAGTATTACTGCGTAAATTTGCCTTGTCTGACAAAAAATTATGCTCAAAAATCCACTCATTCAGGAGATAGCGGAAATGTCTATTTAAAATATTAAACAAGAAAAGAAGCAACCGTGCTGATAAAATCCTCTTCGTCCAAGGGTTTGCTCAAATGCGCGCTCATACCGGCTTTAATACATTCCTCAATTTCGTCTTCCTCTGTATTTCCGGTTGTGGCAATAATGGGAATCTGCTTAGCTTCGGGTACGTCAAACGCTCTTATTTTTTTCGTGGCTTCAATCCCGCCCATCACAGGCATTAAAACGTCCATTAAAATTAAATTATACTTCTGCGGGTCATCGGCAAAAGCATACAAAGCTTCTTCTCCGTTTTCAACACAGTCAATGCTGACGCCTGTTTCTTCAATGAGCGCAACAGCGATTTCCCTGTTTATATCATCGTCTTCCGCGATTAGGATTCTGAAATTTGATAAGTCCTGCATAATTCCTCCGTAAAATGATTATTTTTTCGGATTCCCGCAATCGGAGCAGAATTTGCTTGTATTCTCCGTGCCGCAATCGCATTTCCACGGACCTTCCGGTTTTCCGCCGCCGCAGTCCGCGCAGAATTTACCGCTGTTCACCGTGCCGCATGAGCAAGTCCACGGCTTCGGTGCTTCGGGCTTCTTCCCGCCGCAGTCGGAGCAGAACGCGCTCTTGTTTTCAGTCCCGCAGGAACACGTCCACGTATTGCCTTCCTGTACGGCGGCTGCGGGTTGCTGAGGAACAGCACCGCCCATCGGCATTGACGGGTTTTGATTCCACTGCTGTTGCTGTTGAGGAGCTCCGCCGCCGTCCATACCTCCTAATATATTTCCGCCGGCGTTCATCGCCATATTCATGCCCATGAAGCCCATCATCGCGCCGCCCTCGTTGCTTCCTGCGGCTTCGATTCCGCGGGCAACGCTTCCGACCATCATGGCTTTCTGTACGTCGCCGCCGAGCATGGTGTCCGCTTTAAGCCTGTCGCCAAGCAGTTTTTTGCTCTCTTCGGAAATCGTAACAGGACCCATGCCTACCTGCGTTACCATGAATCCGCGTAAAAGCCAGTTTTCCTTTGTCGCTTCCTGTACATCTTTGGTCAGCAGGTCTAACTGCGACGAAATATGCCCGTAGCTGATTCCCTGCATGGAAAGCATGTTCAGGGCTTTCATCATGGACTGCATAAATTCGTTTTTATATTGCTCCGAAGCAAATACAGACGAAACCGTCATATCACCCGCGCTTATTCCTTTGCTTCCGACCTGCTGATAAAAACGAACCGCCATTTCCGCGTCTTCAATTTGAATTTCAAACGTACCGTGGAAACGTAAATCTATGGTTGTATTATAACGGGGGTCGGGATAAGGAACAGGAACGCCCGTGCCGAATTTGATTCCGGGCAGTCTTTGCAGGTTGATGTAAATAACCTTCTGCTCCACGGAGGGCGTGCCGCCGTACGTGAAACGCTGTAAGGCGTCCTTGACGGTGTCTTTAAGCTGTCCCGCGAAAATAGACGGCGCGGAGGAATTATCAAGTATGTATCGTCCCGGCTCTGTGACGATGTTGGTGATTCTGCCGTTGTCAATGGTCAGCATACAGGTGCTTTCCTCCACCATAATCGCAGAACCGTTGCTGATGATGTTCGGGTTGCCCTTTGTGTTGCTTCCCTTTCCCTCGTTCATGCGCGAACCGTTGCGGACGATGACCGTATTATCCATGCGTTCGCAGTGAATTGCCTCTTTCCACTGGTCGGCGAGCGTGCCCCCGAGAGCTGTACCTGCGGCTTTAAATAGTCCCATAAGTAAATTTCCTTTCGTTTATAAATTAATTTCTGATACCTTCATCCTTTGTATCGTCACGGACAGTTCCGAAATCAGACAGAACCCAACTGTACTGACCGGTTGTGACGACAGAATTGCAATACGCGCATTTTCCTGATGATGAAATTTCGAGCGGAGCACCGCAGTTGGGGCAGTTATGCCCTTTCGCGCCGGCGACTTCTTCCTTTGTCACCACGCCAGTCGAACGCATAAACTTCATCTTATACCGTAAATCCCAGCGCGTGTTCTTGTCGCCGCGCAGGATTTTACCGGTTTTTTCGTCTTCCTGCCAGTCAATCATGCGGGCGTTGAGATAAATTGTAGCGTATTCAAACTGCGCGTCCGAAGCATAGCTTGTCAGGTACGCGGTATTCACCACAATGCTTTCATAATGGTAGATAACGCCCTGCTCTATTTTCGCTTGCAACTGCTTTTGCGTAGAGTTAAACAAATTATCGTGCAAAACAGGCTGAACAGGCGACATATCGCGCTTGCACCAAGCGGTTTGTATGTCTATATACACTTCTTTGGCAAAGGAAAGGAAATCGTTCGCCGAGAAGTTGGGGTCTTTTTGTTTAATAATACCCTCAATTTGCCCTGTTCTGTCGGGGAGAGTAACATTCAAGCCCTGATAAGAAGCCGGTCTGACGCCGCCGCCCGAACCTGCGCCACCTGATTTTTTATTTTTAAACCCGGAAACTATTGCCGCAGCAATAACTACTACAAAAATTATAAGAATCGTTATTGCGCTAAACTCGCCATCGTCACCGCCGCCTCCGCCGCCTCCGCTGCTGTAATACCCCGCGCCTCCGCTGTCGTCACGGTCGTAGCTGCTGCCGCTGTCGCTGCTCCCCCAATCACTGCTGCCCCAATCGCTCCCGTAGTCGTTGGAGTCAAATGCGCCGGAAAACACCGAAAAAGCCGCGAATACCGCGAACACAAGCAGAATTGTTAAAAGTATGTACGATATTTTTTTCATTGGTTTGCACCTCTTATCATTTCTATTTTATATTATAACAAATCATGTCGGAAAATGCAACAAAAATTTCCCGCTGTTTTAAAATAGCGGGAATTTTTCTATTTAATTTTGTAAAATTAATAATAAATTTCAGAAACGGTCGGGCGTGGAAGCCCGACCGTTTCTGAAAATGCGGGAATAATATTTATTTTTAGCTGTCTGCCTGTATTGCGGAATCCCATGTGCCGTTATACAATGTTTCGTGACCGTTGTCATCAAAAACAATCAATTGCGGTCCGTAATATTGATAATGTTCGTTTAAATAAATCAGATTTCCCGCAACATTCAAAGTATTTCTGTCACTGCCTGAAACATTGTAGCAAATAATACCGCCTTCTCTGCCGTCTGTGCTGATTCTGCCGATATTATAATCTGAGGCATAATAAACCCAATCCCCGCTGACATTGAATTCATTAATGTACCCGTAAGCAAGATGCTGCCTGTACATACCGTCCGTGCGGATTTTGTAAAGGCTGTTTCCGTCGTCGGCGTTGATATAATAAATCCAGTCCCCCTCGAATATATACTTGGAAACGTAATCATCGCAGAGCTTATAATGTGTTCCGTCCGGAACATAAACACTGTACAGCGTGTTATTATCGTCACGGCGCGTAATATACGCCCAGTCACCTTGGTACAGATTATCGTATATTGAACTTGACAGATGTGCGATTCTCATAAATTCAGGAGAAGCATCTATTTCCGTCAGCTCTTCGCCGTTCAACAAGACTTTAAATATATTATATCTGCCCTCATTAACACCATCCATGATGAAATAAAGCCAACCGTCTTTAATTCTCATATTTTGCGCAGTAAGCATGCCTTCTTCTTCGGTTACGGTTATTAACTCTGTCCGTTCGCTTCCGTCTGTTTTCATTTTGTAAATAACGCCTTCTGTTCCGAAATAAACCCAGCCGTCATATTCAACCAAACGTGCGTTGTTTAATACATTGCTTCTGGTGTTACCAAGGTCTAAAGCGGTATAAGGAACGAAATCCGGCAGGTCAAAATCAGGATTGGGGTTGTCTGTTTTTTGCTTATCAGAACCGTCAAGCGCGTAACTGCAGAATACGCCGTCGTGCATTGCGTATAATCTTTCGCCGATAATGCTTATCCGCGGGTAATCCATGACATATTCGGCGGTGAAAGGAATTTCAAAAAGGATTCCTTCCGTGCCGTCATTTTTGATACGGCTAATTCCGCCGATGTCCGTAAAATACACATAATCGCCGACAGCGTTTATAACCATAGACATATATTGGTTTTCTTTGAGTAATAAATTTCCCGTGCCGTCGGTTTTGATTTTATTCAGAGAATTTTCGATGCTTTTATAATAAATCCAGTCTTCATGTACAATAAAACTTTCCGCTGTTACCCCGAGTTTTGTTTCTTCTGTGCCGTCGGTGCGGATTTTTCTGATATTATCGCCGTCAAGGAAATACACCCAGCCGTCGTCAACATACATGCTGATGACATTGTTGTAGCTTTCGGTTGAAACAAATGCACGTATAATTGCCATTTCCGTGCCGTCTGTTCTGATTCTGCATATATTTGCTTTATTGTTTTCGGTCAATACTTTAGCGGCAAAGTAAACATACTCGCCGATTACAACGGGGTTCATAATATCCGTTGGATTGCTTGCGGCATAAATTAATGTTTCTTCCGTTCCGTCCTTACGGATTTTATATAATCCGGATTCTGCGTTGACTACTATATAGGTAAAGTAAACCCAATCCCCAACGATATTGATATTTTGACATTCCCGCATATATAATTCTTGCCGCTCCGTACCGTCGGCGCGCATTTTATAAAGCCTGCCGTAGTCATTGGAATTGGCGTAATAAAACCATTCGCCGTCGCTTGCAATCAGTCCGTTGTTGTGAATATTCGCGGAGGTGTTGCCGTAGCCCGCGCCGACATCCCATTCATAATCGTATTGGCTTCCGTCATCGTCTTCGGGGTTTTTGACTTCATCGGGTTCATCATCATCAAAAACACTTGCTTCAACCGCATTCGGTTCGGATATATCGTTTATATTATCATCGTCATCAAACCAGCCGCTGAGAAGCCCAAGCCCTAAAACTGTCGCCGTAATTGCCGCCGCCGCCGCGATTAACGTTACCGCAACTTTAAATGAAGCACCGCTTGCGGCTACGGTTGCTGTTGTGCTTGCCGCTCCTCCCGATACTGCGCCGGACGCTCCTGACGTTATCGCTGACGCTGACGCGGAAACCCCATCCCATACGGTATTGAACGCTTCTGTTGTTAATTCCGCCGCTTCCGATAAAACGGGTTCGTTTAAAAATTCGGTAAACAGTTCCGGTGTAAAAAGGATTAACGGGGACGCTTCATAAAGCTTAACGCCCTCTTCCTTGTCAATCCGCTCTACTTCTTCGCGGATTTTCTTTTTCGCCAAATTCAAACGGCTTCTGACCGTGTGCTCGTTCGCGCCTGTCATTTCCGCAATTTCTTTAACCGGAATTTCCTGATAATAATGGTAATAAATGCACATTCTCTGCGCCGCCGGCAGAGAATCAACAATATCGGATACCATACGCGCCGTTTCCTTATCGCTCAGGCAGGCTTCCGGAAGCATGAGCGGAGAATCCTCCGCTGTTATATCATCAGTTAATTCAAAAATATCAGCATCAATCATCTCACGGCGTTTACGGAGCGCGTCCGTGCATTTGTTGGATGCGATTCTGCCGAGCCATTTCTGAAAGGTAACGGGTTCGTTTAAATTTTTGAGCTTGGCGAAAGCGGAAATAAAGGTTTCCTGCATAATGTCCTCAGCATCCTCTTTGTTGCGCATAAGCTTTAACGCAAGGTGATAAATCGGCTTGGCATACGCGGTGTAAAGAGCGAGCATGGCGGCTTCGTCGCGCTTCTGCGCGGCTTTAACGGTTTGTGTAAGTAAATTCTTTTCCATGATAACAACTCCTTTTTTTGTTTTCCTGTTAATTAAGACGAAAGAAACCGGCAGTTTTATTAAAAAGTTTAAAATATTTTTTATTTTATTTTAGCACATTTGAAAAAAATCGTCAATTATGTTAAAATAAAATGAACCGAACAGGTTTTAATTTACTCTAATTATCAGAAACATGTTTCAGATTTAAAAAAGGAGGCGTTATGGACAACAACGAATTCACACGTTTAGTTTTGGACGCTGAACCTACCTTATACCATATTTCCAAAACCATTCTGAAAAACGACCACGACTGCGCCGACGCGGTTCAGGAAGCGATTATAAGAGCTTTCGGGAAAATAAATTCACTGAAAGACAAAAGCTTTTTCAAGACATGGCTTTGCAGAATCCTGATTAATGAATGTTACCGCATTTACCGCTTCGGAAAGCGCGCTGTTTCTTATGAGGAATACATGAAGTCCGAGCAGGGATATACTGCAAGCACAGAAACAACCGAGCTGTACGCGGTTTTAATGAAGCTGAAGGAAAAGCACCGCCTTTGCGTGGTTCTGCACTACATAGAAGGGTTCAAAACAGCAGAAATCGCCGTAATGCTCAAAATCCCTGAAGGTACGGTGAAAAGCCGCTTATCAAAAGCGCGCAGTGAACTTAAACAATTACTGAATGAGGAGGAAGATGACTATGAGTATAAAGTGGTGTAATGTTTTTCCGCCGGAAGTCCCCGGCGAATTCCACAACAGCGTGTTAAACACGCTTGAAACACAAACAAAACAACCTGTTAAAAAAGAAAGGGTAAAAATAATGAAATTCAAAACTTTAATAGCGGCGGTGGTAGCCGTCGTCATGCTCGGCGCGATTTCAGTGGGCGCGTACACGCTCATCAACGGCTGGAATCCCAAAATGGCTGAAATCTTCGACGCCGACGAACAAACGCAGGAGAAGCTGACAAACAACGGCATGTCAAAGGTTGTCAATCTTTCGGACACCAACAACGGCGTTACCTTAGACGTTGTGCAAACCGTTGCAGACGCCAACATGGCGTATATCCTGTTAAGATTTTCGTCTGAGAATGAAAGGCTTCTTGAATTTGAGGGTTTCAACGACCACTACTCAATATCGGATAGGTTTCATATTGAGGGTTACATGGATTCTCTCACACCTAAAGAAAAATACAACGGCGAACGCGATTTTTCAAATGTTTTCGTCAGCAGCATGAGTTCCGGTATAGTTGAGGATTCAATGGAAACCGTCATTGACGAAAACGGCAAAACCGTTTATCAATTCTACTACGGCATAACAATTATGAATGACAATCAGCAGGATTATAACAACAGAGTCGCTACTGTTAAGTTTAAGGACATCGGCGCGTATGAGGGCAAGTTAGAGGGTTATTACAACGTAATTGAGGGTGAATGGGAGGTTTCGTGGCTCTTTGAATATCAGGATTACACAAAGACCTACGAGCTGAACAAGAGCATTGACGTAAACGGCGTTGAAGTCATTGTCAAGTCGGTTGAAATTTCCCCGCTCGCTTTAAACATCGTGATTGACGGCGACAGTGCGCGTGCGCTTCATCAAAATGCTTTGGAAGTTTACCCTCATCTTGAAACGCAGGATTTCGCGGACATCAACAATATCCTGAATTATATAAATTTCCTGCCGGTATATAAAAACGGAGAAGTATTCGATGATGTAAGCAGTATGGGAAGCATGGGCGGTATGGAAGAATACGCCGCGAAAAAAATCTTTAACAGAATCCTTGATATTGATAACGTGACCGGTATATATGCACAGTGTATTTCTTATCCCGAATACGAATTTGAGTTTTCATTGGTTGATTAATCAGTAGGGGACGCCCTGTGTGGCGTCCCGTTATATTTCGGGACGCCACACAGGGCGTCCCCTACTATTGACTTTTCATCATTTTTGATATATAATGAATACACAAAAAGGAAAAAATTACAATTAACAGGATGGGTTCGAGTTATGATTAAAGCAAAAAAATACACCGCAATTCTGATTATTTTGGTTATGGCAGTGTCTTTATTTACAGCGTGCGGCAGTGATATTCTCGGCGGTATTATCGGCGGCGAAAAAGGTAATTATAAAATCACGGCAGGCGGTTGGGACGGTGATACGTTCACCAGCGAATGGTCAAACATTACCTTTACAGTTCCCGAAAGCATGAGAAAATTCACTAACCGAGAAATGCTTGACATAACGCTTTGGTTAGAGGGTGCGATAAGCAACCATGACCAATCTGCGGGCGTTGAGCGGGATTTGTCGAAATGGGGCGCATTTGTTGATTTTGCCGTAATAGAAAAAGAGGCAGAGGAATCTTATGTAATCGTGTATTATGTAGGTGCCAATAAAAACGAAACGGCGCAAGACTTTATAAACGAGTTGGAAACCGAAAACATTAATTATGTAATAACTGAATTCGGCGTTACTCCCGTTAAAACGCCGCGTTCAACAATGAGAATCGCAGGAGAAACGTTCCAAAAAGGCGGTTATTATATCGAATTTACAGATTCGGAATACGACGATGATTTCACGCTCTATACAGATTATTTGGTTCGTAAACAGGGCGATTTGTTTATTGTTTTCGTAGTTGAATATGACGATATTGATGAAGATATTATTATGCAGTTCTTAAATTCAATAAAAACTGCGGGTTAATCTTTCCTGCAGATTTCACTTTTTGATTGACTTTTCATCATTTTTGATATATAATAAATACATTATAATTAATTTTTACCGAAAAAAGGAAAAAACATATGAAAAATTTCGCATTTATTGTAGAATCAGAAGCTTTTGAAGGCGTGAAAAGAATTGCACAGAAAGTAGCAAAAGACTTTGAAAAAGTCGGCGGGGTTCTGCCGGAAATTTCGGAGAATTATAAAGGCGGGGAAAATGTTGTAATTTTCGCAACCTTAGATAAAAGCCCTCTGCTTGAAAAATTAAATATTGACGTTTCGGCGATTCGCGGGAAACGTGAAGTATACTTAATTAAACTGCTTGAGGATAAAACCCTGCTTGTAGCAGGGAGCGACAAGCGCGGTACGATTTACGGTATGTTCGCGGTGTCTGAATTTATCGGAGTTTCTCCCCTGCACTACTGGGGCGACGCCGAGCCTGACCGGAAAGAAATCAGCATCACTGAGAAAATCGAAACGATTTCAAAAGAGCCGAGCGTGAAATACCGCGGGTTCTTTATCAATGATGAATGGCCCTGCTTCGGGAGCTGGACTTTCGGGAAATTCAACGGCTTTACGGCGGAGATGTACGACCATGTGTTTGAATTATTACTGCGCCTGAAAGGAAACTACATGTGGCCCGCAATGTGGACTTCTTCTTTCCCGCTTGACGGACCGGACAGCGCGAACGAAGAACTTGCCGACATTTACGGCGTTGTTATGGGTGCATCGCACCATGAGCCTTGTCTGCGTGCAAGCGAAGAATGGGACAAGGTGCGCGGCGAAGAAAGCATATACGGCAACGAATGGAATTATTATACCAACAGAGAGGGTTTGCTGAGGTATTGGGAGGACGGTTTAAAAAGAAGCGGTAAGTATGAAAAAATCACCACCATCGGTATGCGCGGCGAGCGGGATTCTTCCATGCTCGGCGAGGACGCGACTTTAAAAGATAACATTGATTTACTTAAAGACATTATTGTAAACCAGCGCGCTTTAATCAAAAAGCACGCGGGTGAAAATTATGCGAAAAACCCGCAAATGCTTGCGCTTTATAAAGAGGTTGAAGAATATTTCTACGGCGGCGGCGACGCGCCGGGTTTGAAAGACTGGGATGAACTTGACGATGTAATTTGTATGCTGTGTGAAGACAATTTCGGTTTTATGCGCACGCTCCCGACCGCAGACGTAAGAGCGCGTAAAGGCGGCTGGGGCATGTATTACCACTTCGATTATCACGGCGGTCCGATTTCTTATGAGTGGATGCCCTCTATTACCTTTGAGCGGACTTGGGAACAGATGAGCATGGCGTATGATTACGGCATCCGCGACATTTGGATTGTCAACGTCGGCGACTTGAAATTCAATGAAGTTTCTCTTGCTTATTTCATGGCTCTTGCTTATGACTTTGAAAAATGGGGAACAAATTCACCCAACAGTATAAATGAATATACTTCCCTGTGGCTCGGAAAAACATTCCCGTCCGTTGAGGTTTCAGTACGGGAAAAAATGGCAGAAGTGCTTCACGGTTATATACATATAAACGCTATGCGCCGCCCCGAAGCGTTGAACCCTTGGATTTATCACCCCTGCCATTACCTTGAAACCGATAGGATTTTAAAACTTGCGGAAGCCATTGAAAAAACCAACGAAGAAGTATACAACGCGCTTTCCGGCAACGCGAAAACCGCTTATTACAGCATGGTTTACTTCCCTGCTACAGCAAGTATAAACCTGATAAGAATGCACTTATATGCAGGGAAAAACCGTCACTTCGCACAGCAGGGCAAACCTGCTGCCAACGAATATGCCAAGCTTGTAACCGCATGTATCGGGAAAGACCTGAACCTGTTCCATGAGCAGTTCGCAAAATTCCGCGACGGCAAATGGAAAGGAATGGAGCTTGAACAGCATATCGGGTTCACCAAATGGAACGACGACGGTTATAAATATCCGCTCCGCGTTCAGGTTGAACCCGCGCATAAGCCGCGCATATCGGTTTCCAGAAAAGACGGCGAATATATTTTCAATAAAACCTACGGGCCTCCCATGACTGTTAAAATCAATGATTTCCTTTATGCGGGAAATGATGAGGTGATTCTTGAAATCGCCAACGACGGGTTTGATTCATTTGATTATAAAATCGAAACCGAACATATACCCGACTGGCTTGAAATCAGCTCTGTGAACGGTACTGTTCAATTACAGGAAGAAATAGTTCTGCGCTGTGACAAGTCTAAATTAACCGATGAAATTCAAACCGTGCGGCTTTTGATTAAAGACGATGAAACAACGGTAGCGGTTGAAATAAAAGCACGGAACATAAACACAAGCAGTCTGCCTGTTATGACATTTCTTGAAAACAACGGTGTTTTCACGATTGAAGCCAATCATTTCTGCGAAAAGAAAGATATTACGAACGGCAGTTTTATTGAACTCCGAAACTACGGCAGGTCAAGTGCCGCAACCAAAACCCATACCGGCGGCGCGATGAAAGTTTTCCCGTCTGTTTCCGACTTTACTGAAAAAGATGAAAAACCCGAGCTTACTTATCGTTTTCTTATTGAAGAAGCGGGTGATTATATCGTTGACGTGTGGACGACGCCGGTTAATTTAGTTCAGAATCACCGCGCCCTGCGCTTCATGCTGAACGGATTGGCGGTTACTTCCGTTCCGGCTGATTTCAGAGCGGGGAATAACAACGACATCAACTGGTGCATGGGCGTGCTTGACAATATCAGGAGCAGTAAAACTACGCTTAAACTTGAAGCGGGCGTACAGTGTATTACAATCGGTGCATTAGAAGCGGGTTTAATTTTAGAAAGGCTTTTAATTTATAAAGAAGAAAACGAACCGAAGGAATCTTACCTCGGGCCCTGCGAAAGCTTTTATACAAAATAAAATAAATAAAGACGGTTAAATTGCCCCCTCACGTAAGAATAGTTAATTTCTTATTTAACGTGAGGGGCATAACCGTCTTTATTTATTTTAAATTTATGGATTTAATAATTTCAAAAAGTCAGCTATATGTGATTGCCATATAATCACAATTAAAATAATAATAACAATAAAAAATAAAATCGTTGCTTTAAATTTCCATAATGTTTTAAAAAACCTGACGACTGTTTTAGTAACCGCCGGATGATAAATGATTTTTTCGATTGAAACGATTAACAGCATGAATAAATCTAAAAAGCCGTATCTTTCATAAGAATTTTTATTGTTTTTATGTTTTTTATTACCTCGGTATTCATTAAAAACTTTTTCCCACATTTCATCTACTTTATTTTGGTTTCCGGTTGTTTTATCCGGAGTTTTATTCTTACCGTAAGTAGGATTACGCGGATTATTGCGTGAATTTCTGGTGGCGTAATCGTCATAACGCTCTTTGTATGCTTTCTCCGCGTTCGCTTTATCGTCAACCCATAAGGAATAATCATACGCTTCCCGTTTCGCGTTATCGCATAAAACTTTATAAGCAATATTAATCGCAGTCATTTTTTCCTGCGCGATTTCTTTATCGCCTTTATAAACGTCCGGATGATATATTTTAGCGAGTTTTTTATACGCGCTTTTTATTTCATCGTCAGAAGCGTCACGTTCAACCCTGAGCGTTTCATAATGATTTTTATTTTCTTTCATAACCATATTTTATACTAAAATCCATAAATTGTCAAATTCATTTCAATTGAACAGAAAAGTTCTTGTTGACATTAAATAAATAATAGTGTATAATTAATTAAATTATAGTCAATAAATTTTTACGCTTACATTAAACGGTGAGCAGGAAAATATCTATTGTTTACTTTTAAATAATAGAAAATTAAAAGATTGGAATGGTTATAAATATGAAGAATTTAAAAGTATCCATGAAATTAATCATCAGCTTTCTCATTGTAGTTATTTTAATGGCATTTGTCGGAGGAATCGGGCTTTTCGGAATGGCAAACATGAACGGAATGATGACGGAAATATACGAGTATAACGTTCTGCCCATTGAATCCTTAGGGAATTTACGGGAAATATTCGGAACACAGCGCAGTGATTTCCGCGCAATATTCTTATCGCATTTCGACCCGAATTCAAACACCGACGCTGTGAATGATACAGTTAATAAAATTAAGCAAAGTGATAAACTGGCGGAAGAAAATTTTGCTCTTTATGAAAAATACATATCCAATGTAAATGATGAAGATGATTATTTTACTGCAAAAAACGCTTGGACAGGCCCTTACGCCGAAATGAAGCTGAAGCTTTGGGCTTTAATTGACGTCGGAGATTTTGAAACCGCGTACAGCACCTTTATAGCCGCCGGTCCTTCCTGTATCGGACCGATTACGAGCGGCTTTGCCGGTGCAACCGCTTATAACGAAACGTTAGCGGACGACAAAAGCCAAGAAGGCAATCAATTATACACACTTCTCTTTTGGCTGTTAATGGGTATTATGGTTATTTCTGTTGCGATTTCTATGTTTTTAGCATTCTATGTTGCAGGTTTAATCAGTAATCCGCTAAAACCCCTTGAAGCGTTTATGACCAAAGCCGGCACAACAGGTAATATTGCAATGACGGCGGAGGACAGTAAAGTTATTCAAAAATATTCGCAGGTTCATGACGAAATCGGAAAAACAATCGCCGCCTGCGCAAAATTTATTAACCATGTTCTTGAAATAAACGGCGATATGGCAAATATAGCCAACGGCGATTTAACAACAAAGGTTCATTTATTATCAGAACAGGACAGCTTAGGAATCGCGCTTAAAGCAATGGAGAAAAAACTTTCCGGTATGTTCGGTGAAATCGATACCGCTACCGTTCAGGTTTTCGGTGCGTCAAAGCAAATCGCCGACGGCGCGCAGGGGCTGGCGCAGGCGTCCACCGAGCAGGCGGCGTCCGTGGAACAGCTTTCAAGCTCTATTCAAGAAATCACCGTTCAGATTAAAGATAACGCAAGCATGGCGACAGAAGCCGCAGGGCTTTCTTCTGACATCAGAACCAAAGCGGAAAAAGGCAGTTCACAAATGGACGACCTCATGCAAGCCGTGCATGAAATCACCGAAGCAAGCAGTCAAATTGAAAAGGTAATTAAAGTTATTGACGATATTGCTTTCCAGACGAATATCTTAGCGTTGAATGCCGCTGTTGAAGCCGCGAGAGCGGGAGAAGCGGGAAAAGGCTTTGCGGTTGTTGCGGAAGAAGTGCGGAATTTGGCTTCAAAGAGCGCGGAAGCGGCAAAAAATACGTCCGGACTGATTGAAAATTCTATCAGTAAAGCCAATTTAGGGCTTTCCTTAGCAAATGAAACCACAGCTTCTCTGAAAGACATTGTTGACGGAATTAACAGGAGCGCGGATATTATTCACAGCATTGCACAGTCAACAGACAGTCAGGCGACGGCGATTGCGCATTTGAATATAGGCGTTGAGCAAGTGGCGAACGTGGTTCAGCAGAATTCGGCGACAGCGCAGGAAAGCGCGGCGGCAAGCGAAGAAATGAGCGGACAGTCTACCCTGCTGAGGGAATTGGTTGCACAGTTTAAGACGTGATAAAATGTAGGGGCGACCTTTACGGTCGCCCGTGGTAAACCCCGTATTTTTTTCGGGCGACCGTAAAGGTCGCCCCTACATTGAAAAACGCCTTTCACAGGCGTTTTTTTATTTATCCCGCCTTTTTGTGTTCGGACCGAGCGAAACCTGCCTTGCGTCATGGTTTTGGTTCCGGTTGTCGCCCGGAACGGATTCTGCGAAATCTTTGAGTTTTTCCTGTTTATTGCGGGACGTACCGGAATTTCCGGAATATTTATTGTTT
This sequence comes from Oscillospiraceae bacterium, assembly GCA_009782265.1. Lineage (GTDB taxonomy): Bacteria > Bacillota > Clostridia > Oscillospirales > Ruminococcaceae > Ruminiclostridium_E. Next base: position 14,316 of record WRJM01000017.1, read on the forward strand.
TCTTTAGGCATAATTTATTTTCTCCGATTTCTAATGATAAAGGTAGGGAACGCATTAATGCGTTCCTCCGATTACACGTATAAGCAGAACGGATAAATCCGTTTTCTACATTTTTAATTATACCCGAAAAAATACTATTTATTTATCAGCGCACTGAACATTTGTTTTAAATTCGCCGCGCCTGTAATACTGATACCGTAATTCTCGCGCTTGTCAAGGTTTTTGAGCGCGGCTTTCGGGACGATTGCCCTGCCGAAGCCCATTCTTGCACATTCGCGCACACGTTCGCGTATATTGGAAATGTTGCGGATTTCCCCGCCTAAACCTATTTCCCCGAAAACAACCAAATCCTCCGGTACGACAATGTCGGTTAAACCCGAATATAAAGCAAGCGCAACGCCTAAATCCGCAGCGCGTTCCTCTATTTTCAAGCCGCCTATGATATTGATATAAACGTCATAAGTTCCGAAGTTAAGCCCTGTGCGCTTTTCAAGAACCGCTAAAATAAGGCAAAGCCGGTTGTAGTCAAAGCCGGTTGCGACGCGGCGGGGCTGACCGAAGCCTGTTTTGCTGACTAACGCTTGTACCTCTGCTAAAATCGGGCGCGAACCCTCCATTGTGCAAAGGATTGAAATACCCCCGACCCCTCCCGGTCTGCCCGAAAGAAGCATAGCGGACGGGTTCGGGACTTCTGCCAAGCCTAAATCGCGCATTTCAAACACGCCGATTTCGTTGGTTGAACCGAATCGGTTTTTCGCGGCTCTGAGTATGCGGTAGGACAACTGCTTGTCCCCTTCAAAATAAAGCACGGCGTCCACGATATGCTCTAACACCTTCGGACCGGCGACGCCGCCGTCTTTATTGACGTGCCCCACTACGAACACGGAAATTTCATCGGTTTTTGCCATACGCATAAGCAGATTTGTACATTCGCGCACCTGCGTAACGCTTCCCGCCGTGGAATTCACGCCGCTGATGGTCATAGTTTGGATTGAGTCAATTATCAGCACGTCCGCTTGGTTTTTGCGTGCGGTATTAATCACGGCTTCGCAGTCTGTGCTTGCGGCTATGTATAAATTTTCGGATTTGATACCGAGTCTGTCCGCTCTCAGTTTAATCTGCCGTTCGCTTTCTTCGCCCGAAACATACAGCACTTTTAATTTCTTGCTTAAATATTCGCAGATTTGCAGTAAAAGCGTGGATTTCCCGATTCCGGGGTCACCGGACAGAAGAACAAGAGAGCCTTTTACAAGACCCCCTCCGAGAACGCGGTCAAATTCAGACGTTCCGGTTTTATGGCGGGCTTCCGCGCCGCGTGTTTCCACGTCTGAAAGCGTATACAGATTTAATTCCGCGCCGCCGATTATACCCGACGGTAATTTCTCATCACGCTCTTTAAATTCAACAAGCGTGTTCCATTCGCCGCAACCCGCACATTTCCCGCTCCATTTTAAATGCTCATGCCCGCAGTCATTGCATATAAAGTATACTTTGCTCTTCGCCATCCGTGTCCTCCGTTTGTACATCCTGTGTGTTATTGTCAGAAGGAGGGGTGTGATGATTTATTTTCATAAACTCCATAATCCCTCTGTAAACCGTAAAAGCAACCTTTTTCTGATATTCGCTGTCACTTAAATTTTCCGCGTCACCCGCGTGCGAAAGGAAGCCGCACTCAATCAGCAATGCCGGCTGAGGTGTATTCCTGAACAAATGCAGTTCGCCGTCAATCAGCTTTGCTTCCCTGTCGTTTTCGGGTTCAAGTTCGCGGAATTTTTCCTGCATAAGCTGAGCGAATCTGAAATTATCCCTGTTGACGGTTGAATAAAACATTTGCGCGCCGAAATATTGCGGCTGTGTAAATTGATTCTGATGAATTGAAATAAAAATGCTGTCGGGGTATTCCAGTATGATTTTTTTGCGGTTTTCCATATCGGACAGTTTTTGTTTGCGTAAACCCTCTACCCCGTCGTCATGTATGGAAACATCGATATCGCGGGTCAGGACGACGGCAAAGCCCGAGAATTCCAGCAAATCGCGCAGATTGAGCGCGATGGCGAGGTTGATGTCCTTCTCAAGCTCGCCGCCCACACCGACGCAACCGGGGTCTGCTCCGCCATGCCCTGCGTCAAGCACAATCACCGGTTTGCCGTTTGCTCCCGCGACTGCGGGAACGGAGGCTGTACGGTTATTGGCTGTCAGCGCGACAATGACAAAGCAGGCTAAAAAAGCAAAAGTAAGCGGCAGTTTTAAATTTCTCATATTCATAATACAGTGACCTCTTTGGGTTTAATGTAACCTTAATGCGTTTAACATTGGCGTATTTACGAAGTAAATACAAGGCTCGTCATAGTTGTCTTTGTTTATGAATATGAGAACAAGCCGCTTTTTATTCCGTTATGTTTTAAAATTAAGACAAATTCAACCATAAAGCGGGGCGAACACCGCCGCCGCGGCTGAAGTAAACATAGACACCGTAAACATTCACGTAACCGTCGTCACTGACACTGGCGGCGCAGATACTGCTGTAACCGGGCGACCGAAGCCACCACCAATGCGAATCCCCGGAGATGTCATAAGCAATCCTTGCAGAATTATCTTTTAAATATTGTTTCGCTTCGTCAATACTTAATAAAAATATTTTATCGGTTGTGTTGTTGCCGCCCGCTACGCCGTATTGCGTATTATCACTGTTGATTACTGTCGTTTCAACAATACATCCTTGTTCCGCTGATGAAAAGTTTTTATAAAACTCACCGTTCAAATAGGAACGCAAACCGCAATACTCCCATGTTATTTCTACGTTTTCCGTATTATAAACTTGGTTTTCTAATATATCTTCGCTGATAATTAACACCTTGCCGTCCTGTATATCAAGCACGCGCCAGTTATACCCGCCGAACTCAATTATATCGCCGACAACTACTGAAGAATAGTCATTATTTTTTTCCTCACTTTTGGTTTCATCTTTTTCATGCTGTTCCGAAACATCTTTATTATATTCGTTCTGTAACTCATCACTACCATTTTCACAAGCCGCAAAATTTAAAATTAACACTGCCGTTAAAATAATTACGATTAACTTTTTCATCTTGAAATGCTCCCTTATACTAATCCCTCATTAAAAGCTTTCTAAAAATTCACACAAAAAAATTATACCACACTTTTACAAAATTTTCAAGAATATTTATAAAAAATAAAAACTTGTATTCCCACCCAAGATATGTTAAAATAAGTTATGAAAAGAAAAGAACAATTCCGCCGGCTTTTGCTTGGCTGGTATGATGAAAATAAGCGGGATTTACCGTGGCGGCACACGAATGAGCCTTATTTGATTTGGGTTTGCGAAATTATGGCACAGCAAACACGAATCAGCTTTCTTTTGGATTATTACAACCGTTTTATACAGCAGTTTCCTACGGTTCAATCATTGGCGGAAGCTGAAGAAGCCGCAGTTTTAAAAGCATGGGAGGGGTTGGGGTATTATTCGCGGGCGCGGAATTTGCGCAAAGCGGCGCGGAAAGTCATGTCAAACTTCGGCGGCGTGCTCCCGAAAACTAAAAAAGAACTTCTTTCGCTTCCCGGGATTGGAGAATATACCGCAGGTGCAATTTTGAGCATTGCTTACGGGATTCCTGTTTCTGCCGTTGACGGGAATGTTCTGCGCGTTTTTGCACGCCTTGAAAATTCTAACGCCGATATTTCTCTGCCGCAAACCAAACAAGCAGTAATCAGCCTTGTTGAAGCCGTTATACCTAAAGAAAGAGCGGGTTGTTTCACACAGGCGTTAATGGAGCTCGGCGCGTTGGTTTGCATACCGAAAAATCCTGATTGCGTTCATTGTCCGGTGTTTGAATTATGCGGTGCTTTTCAAGCAGGAACACAGCACGAACTGCCTGTAAAAACCGCAAAAACCCCGCAGAAGCCGATTGATAAAACAATTTTGTTGATTCAAAATCATAAAGGCGAAATTTTAATGCGGCAACGAACCGAAAACCTGCTTTTAGGGCTTTGGGAATTCTATATGACAGACGGATTTATGAATGAAGCGGAGGTTTCCGCACATCTTGGGTCATTTGGATTTCCTGTTCAGGAAATTAAACCGCTCGGTTCAGCGAAACATGTTTTCACTCATATCATTTGGCAAATGCACGGATATTTCTGCAAAACCGCAAAGCAAAACCCACCGCATGATTATCGGTGGGTCGGAACTGATGAATTGAAAAAGCTTGCGATTCCGGCGGCGATTAAATTTTATATGCCGGAATAATAAATTACTGCTTAACCGTATTCCCTTTTTCTTTGCCTTTATCTTTTGTTAAATCAAGCGGAACGCCGTCCACATCTACATTTACAGGCTTCTTCATAAACGGCTGAATGTTGGTTTTCACAAGTGCCGTTTCCAAAACCGTTTCTATATTTTCCGCAATCACGAATTTAAGATTATTTTTAACAATATCGTCAAGCTCGTCTATATCAGGCTTATTTTCTTCTGGAATAATCACGGTTTTTATTCCGGCTTTATACGCCGCCATGGTTTTTTCTTTAAGTCCCCCGATGGGCAGAACCTTTCCGTGCAGGGTGATTTCGCCCGTCATAGCGACGTCGCGCCTGACCGCAATCCCCGACAGCGCGGATATAAGCGCGGTCGTCATGGTGACGCCGGCGGAAGGTCCGTTTTTAGGCACTGCACCCTCCGGCGCGTGAATATGCAGGTCTTTGGTTTTGTAAAAATCAGGGTCTATTCCGTAACGCGCCGATAAAACCCTGACAAGGCTAACCGCAATTTTTGAGGACTCTGTCATCACGTCGCCGAGAGAACCCGTGATTTCTATTTTACCCGTTCCGTCCATCACAACGACTTCGAGCGGCATGAGCACGCCGCCGACTGAAGTCCACGCCAACCCGTTCGTAACGCCGATTTCATCTTGTTTTGAAAGTATATCCGGCGTATATTTTTTTACGCCTAAGAATTCCGAAATATTTTTGTCGGTTATAACTACGCTTTTTTCATTCGCTACTAATTTTTTAGCTGACTTTCTGCAAATTTGCGCAATTTTTTGTTCCAATCTGCGAACGCCCGCTTCACGGGTGTAAAAGTCAATCGCCGCGTAAAGCGCGGGAGCGGTTATTTTCACCTGTGAAGCCTTTTCGCCGTGCTTCTTTAACTGCTTCGGGACAAGGTGTTTTTTAGCGATATTAAACTTTTCTTCACGTGTATAACTGCCCAGTTCAATGACTTCCATTCTGTCAAGAAGCGGCGCTGGAATATAATCGGTAGTGTTCGCAGTGGTGACAAACAGCACGCGGCTTAAATCAAGCGGAATTTCAAGGTAGTGGTCGGTGAAATTGGGGTTTTGTTCTACGTCCAACACCTCAAGCAACGCCGAAGACGGGTCGCCTTTGTAATCGTTGCCAAGCTTGTCAATTTCATCTAATAATATCAGCGGATTCATGGTTTTGGCTTGTTTGACCGCGTTTGCAATTCTGCCCGGCATTGAGCCTATATACGTCTTTCTGTGACCGCGGATTTCAGCTTCGTCACGCACGCCGCCAAGCGAAATGCGCGCATATTTTCTGCCGAGCGATTTTGCGATTGACTTCCCTACCGAGGTTTTACCCACGCCGGGCGGTCCTACAAGGCAGATAATCTGCCCTTTTATATCAGGATTAAGCGCACGAACAGCGATTAATTCCAAAATCCTGTCCTTAACTTTTTTCAGCCCGTAATGGTCTTTATCAAGCTGATTCTGCGATTTTACAATATCGGTTTTATCCTTTGTAAAAACATTCCACGGCAGTTCTAAAATCGTATCAAGATACGTCCGCACAACGCCCGCTTCCTGCGAATGAGCCGATAATTTAAACAGCCTTTCAGCTTCCTTGACTAATTTTTCACAGATATCGGGTTCAAACCCAAGCTTTTTAATTCTGTATATGTATTCATCCGCTTCTTCCTGCAAGTCTTCGCTTTGCCCAAGCTGTTTTGACAATATCCGCATTTGCTCACGCAGATAATATTCGCGCTGGTTTTTGTCAAGCGCGTCGCGAACCCGCTCGTGAATATCGATTTCAAGTTCCATCACGTCCGCTTCGTTTTCAAGCACGGTAATCAGCGATTCTATGCGCTTTTTCAAGTTTCCGATTTCAAGAAGCTTCTGCTTATCCTCTACTTTTAAGTAAATATTAAACACAATCTTATCAAATAACTGCGTCAGATTTTTTTCCGTTATAATGCTTTCGTACAGTTCGGATGGCATTTTCGGCGCGAGCGAGCTGTATTCCCTGAACACGTCAATTAAAACCCGCAGAAGCGCGGAGGATTCATCGGCGGAAACAGCAGTGCTTCTTGATTCAACCGGAACGACCTCACACTCGATAAAAGGTTCTGTGTCCTTGAATTTCAATACTCTTGCTTTGGTTAAGCCTTCAACTAAAACCCGCGTGGTATTATCGGGTGTGCGCAGGATTTGCCTGATTTCGGCAATCACGCCGATTTTATAAATCTCATCGAACAGCGGTTCGGAAACGGACGAATCGCGTTGAGCGACAAGGAAAATTTTCCTGTTACCGGCGGCGGCGGTTTTAAGCGCGTGGATTGATTTATCCCTGCCGACGTCGAAATGCAGAACCATGCCGGGAAATATGACTAACCCGCGCATTGGAAGAGCGGGCATAATTTGAATTTTTTCACTTGATTTCATATGTAAAATTTTCCTTTCTCCGCGCTTCGGCGAAAAAACTTTAGAACTTGTATTCAATAATCGAAATGTTCAGATTTTATGCGAATTTTGTACCAATTAAGGCAAATTTTCGCAGAAATAATTTGTTTATTTCAAGAAAATTTAACGAAAATGGGTGCAAAATGCGCTAAAATATGAGCGTTGAGCGTTATTGAATACACGTTCTTATAATTTAACCGCGCAGAATACCGCCTTTTCACATGTTTCATCAGCCGGTATGTCCGAAAGCCACTTATATGCCTTGATGTCCCCGAAACCCGCTTCCGTAAGCATTTCAAAAATCGCTGAAAGCGGATAAGCCCTTTCGGTAAGCCGTTCAGTATGCTTCTGCCAGAAATTTTTTGCATGGTGCGGACTTTTCGCTTGGGGCGGACTTTCCGCTTGGGGCGGACTTTCCGCTTGGGGCGGACTTTTCGTTTTGGCGAATATATCAAGCGTTATGTCGATTCTGTGATTATCACATTCATCGCAGTATGAATTCAGCCAAATACAATAAATATCATCCAAATCATACACATATGTATTTCCCGATAAAATTTCCTTGTGCTTTAAAATCGTGTTCATGTCAAAAGCAAATACACCGCCTTTGTTCATAAAAAGCGAAACGCGGGAAAAAGTTTCTTTTAAAGCCTTCTCGTTCGGTAGGTGGTTCAGCGCGTCCAATGTGCAGATACAGGCGTCAACAGTCCCGAAAAGGTCAAGCTTTGTCATGTCCTGACAGCAGTATTGAATTCTTCCGTGGGGCTGTTCGCTTGCCACGGACAGCATTTCCGGCGAAATATCCGCGCCGATAACATCGTAGTTTAAATCAGCAAAACGCCGCGTCAGAATTCCCGTTCCGCACGCTAAATCAAGCAGAATCTTCGGGCTTCCGGCAGGGCAGGGAACATTTGAACCCGCTAAAAGCTTATGATAATACGCACCGATACCGTCATAATCGGCTTCCTGAAGCTGATTATAAAAAGCGGCTAAAACGGAATAGCTCATTTTGCAATTTCTCCGTCAGCGATATTGCAAGATTCACCGCTTTCGGCAAGACGCTCAAAAACGACTTTGTAACCGTCATTTCCGTAATTCAACGTACGGTTTACGCGGCTGATGGTTGCGGTGGATGCGCCGGTTTGACGGACGATTTCATTGTAGACACGCCCCTCATCCAGCAGTTCGGCGACCTGGTAGCGCTGGGAACAAGCCTTGAGTTCAGAAAAGGTGCACAGGTCTTCGAAGAAATCGAAGCACTCCTCCATGCTCTCAAGCGAAAGCACTGCCCGGAACAGAAACTCCACGCTGGAGCTTCTGATGTTGTCGTTCAATTAGGTCTCCTCCTCACATAATTTTGACATCCTTATGGCGATACCCCTTATCGCCATAGGGCTCCGCCCTTTGGCTCATGCCCCTTGGGCTACCCTACAATCGCATTATAAGTGATTTTAGCGGTTTAGTCAAGAGGAAATGGTTAGGAGGATGACGAAATTGCGGCATTTCATTTGTTGAATTTCAAATTTTTCCGCTGTGAATCACTGGGAATTCCAGGAGACGGAAAACTAGAAAATCTCCCTGTGTTGCGCTAAAGCAATTCCCGCGCCGGAAAGGACCGCGCCGGCCCGGGCATTGTCGTCCACGCGCAGCAGCAAAACGGCCTGGCCGCTCCCCGCCAGCGCGAAGGCGTAGGTGTATTCCACGTTGATGCCCGCCCCGCTGAGCAGCCGGAAGGTCTCCACCGAAGCGCCGGGCCTGTCGGGGATCAGCACGCCCAGCACCTCGGTTTTCCTGGCGGTGAAGCCCGCGGCCCGCAGCGCCTCCATGACCGCGCCGGAATCGTGCACGATGATGCGCATGATGCCGTAGTCCGAGGTTTCCGCCATGGAATAGGCCCGCAGGTCGATGCCCTGCCCCGCCAGCAGTTCCAGGATTTCCACCAGGCTGCCGGGCCGGTTTTCGAGAAAGACTGAAATTTGCTCGATCACTTTCGCCATTGGTGCACCCTCCCTTCTAATTTACATTATAGTCGATGATCCCGCGCTTGTCAATCACCCGCTTGGCCTTGCCCTCGCTGCGGGGCAGGGAGCGCGGGTCCACCAGCTTGATACCCGCCGAAACCCCCAGGGTGCTCAGCATGGCGTTGCGCAGCCGCTGCTCCTGGGCTTCAATCTGGCGGATGGAGTCGGAAAACGTGGCGTCGGAAAGCTCCACCATGACGGTCATGACGTCCAGGTTGTCCTTGCGCTCCACCAGGATCTGATAGTTCGGCTCGAAGCCCTGTTCCAGGATGACGTGCTCCACCTGGGAGGGGAACACGTTGACGCCCCGGATGATCAGCATGTCGTCGGAGCGCCCCACGGGTTTGCGCATACGCACAAGGGTGCGGCCGCAGCTGCATTTCTCGTGTACCAGGGC
>WRJM01000018.1 GCA_009782265.1 Oscillospiraceae bacterium
CGAATTGCCCATGCAGTATTTCAAGCCGGGCAGACCGGTCGCGTCTTTCATTTTTGCACCTTCGGGGGCTTTCGCGGCTTCGTCGCCGTTCAGGAGGAACGGGCGTAAAATCGCGTGCGGGCAAATTAAAACGCACTGGTTGCACTGTATGCAGTTTTCAGGAAGCCATTCAGGCACGTCAACCGCGACTGCGCGCTTTTCGTAGGCCGCAGAACCCTGCGGGAAAGTGCCATCCGCCATGTTCTTAAATGTAGATACAGGCAAATCGTTGCCGCGCTGTGCATTGACGGGAATCAGAATATTGTTGACGAAGTCAACAAGCTCTTTCCGGTCTCCTTTTGCGACATGCACTTCAAGCTCACCCTGTATGTCTTTCCATGAAGCGGGAACATCAACTTTAACATATGCCGTCGCGCCTTTGTCAATAGCCGCGCAGTTCATGTTTACAACTTCGTCGCCTTTTTTGCCGAAGGATTTTTTGACGGCGTCTTTCATATAACCGATAGCTTCCGCTTCGGGTATAATTTTCGCTATGCTGAAGAACGCCGACTGCAAAACCGTGCTTACACGGTTGCCGAGCCCTACTTCGCGGGCAATGTCTGTTGCGTTGATAATATAGAAGTTGATGTCGTTTTCGGCAATGTATCTTTTCACGGGAGCGGGAATTTTATTTTCAAGCTCGTCAACACCCCATTGGCAGTTAAGCAGGAATGAACCACCCTTGACAACATCCTCAACCATGTGATACTTGTCGATGTAGGACTGATTGTGGCAAGCGACGAAATCCGCTTTTGTAATAAAGTAGGTTGCTTTTATCGGGGCTTTGCCGAAACGCAGGTGCGAAACGGTAATACCGCCGGATTTCTTGCTGTCGTAGGAGAAATACGCCTGAACGTTCATGTCGGTATGGTCGCCGATGATTTTCGTGGAGTTTTTATTTGCGCCGACCGTGCCGTCCGCGCCGATTCCCCAGAACTTACAGCTTGTAGTCCCTTCCGGAATGGTATTCGGATTTTCGGTAATATCAAGCGACATGTTGGTCAAATCGTCTTTAATGCCAACCGTGAAACGAACCTTCTGCTTGTTTTTATAAACCGCGATTACGTCGGACGGGTTGAAATCCTTTGAGCCTAAGCCGTAACGTCCTGTGAAAATCGGAACATCACGGAATTTGCCCGCCTGATTGAGTGCCGCAACTACGTCAAGATATAACGGTTCGCCGAGAGAGCCGGGCTCTTTGGTTCTGTCTAAAACTGAAATCTGCTTTACAGAAGCGGGAATTGCGTCTACGAAAGCATTTACAGCAAAAGGACGGTACAGTCTTACTTTAACCAAGCCATACTTTCCGCCGTTGGCATTTAAATAATCTATCGTTTCTTCAATGGTATCGCAGGCCGAGCCCATAGCGATTATTACATGCTCGGCGTCGGACACGCCGTAATAGTTAAAAAGCTTGTAATCAGAGCCGATTTCCTTATTGACCTTATCCATTTCGCCCTGAACGATGTCCGGAAGCGCGTTGTAATAAGGGTTGCAGGCTTCACGCGCCTGAAAGAAAATATCCGGATTCTGCGCCGTTCCGTGCAGAACCGGCTTCTGCGGGTTAAGCGCACGGTCGCGGAACGCCTGAACCGCTTCCATATCGGCTAATTTCGTTAAATCTTCATTTTCCCACGCTTCGATTTTTTGGATTTCGTGGGAGGTTCTGAAACCGTCGAAGAAATGCAGGAACGGCACTCTGCCTTTAAGCGTCGCAAGGTGCGAAACCGCGCCTAAGTCCATGACCTCCTGCGGATTGGTTGAACAGAGCATTGCATAACCGGTCTGGCGGCAAGCGTAAATATCGCTGTGGTCGCCGAAAATCGACAAAGCGTGAGAAGCTAATGCGCGAGCCGACACGTGAATTACGCTCGGCAGAAGTTCGCCCGCGATTTTGTACATGTTCGGAATCATCAGCAAAAGCCCTTGTGAAGCGGTGTAAGTGGTGGTCAGCGCGCCGGCTGCCAAAGAACCGTGAACCGCGCCCGCCGCGCCCGCTTCCGACTGCATTTCGGTGACACGCACCTGCTGTCCGAAGATGTTTTTGCGCCCTGCTGTTGACCATGAATCAGTCACTTCCGCCATTACAGACGAGGGGGTGATAGGGTAAATTGCCGCAACCTCGGTAAACGCGTAGGACACGTGACCGGCGGCGGTGTTGCCGTCAAGACAGATTTTTTTCCTTGCCATTGATTATAGCCTCCTTGAGTTTTATTTATTCGCTTTTATTACTCCTGCTCTAAACAGCAGATAATACTATATCTGTGTTTCCCCGCCTGCGGCGGGGAAACACGAAAATTCCTGCTGTTTACTTTTGAAGTAATAATTATATAAAAACAGTATACCATATTTTAGGAGGCTTGTAAATATATTTTTAAAATATAATCAAACAAACCTGTTAAAATTTTAACAGGTTTGTTTGATTATGCGTTTTTTGGATTACCGTAAATCAAGACATAACTTTTCAAATTCAGCTGTTTTTTCCGTACCTATATAAAATGAGCTTCCGTAGTATATATTTCCGTTTTCGTCAAGTTCGTTTAAAATGTTCGTAATTAAATAACCGTCAATCGTTGTTGCGAAGTATATAGACTCCTGTGCGCTGTTTTTCAACGATACCTCAACAAGAGAAGTGTCTGTTTTATATCTGCCGCTCCCCATATTTTCAAGGCTTTCATCTTCCATAAGCCACCACAGTAAATTTAAAATTTCATCAAAATTTTCAGCCGCAGAATGAACAAGGTTTCCGTAATCGTTATAAAAAACACATTTGGTAACAGTCATATTCTCGCGTAGGTTTAGGTTGTTAATCATTTCGCCGAGCGTTATTTTTTGTACTTCAGCGTCGTCTTTTTCTTTAACCAAATCCCAGAATAATTCTTTATACGCGGCGGCTTTTTGCTTGCCGATAAAATATGAACTTCTGAAAACTACTGTTCTGTCGCTTGCAAATTCTTCCGGAGGATTTAAAATATCTGTTATGAGGTAGCCGTTAAGCGTCACTGCAAATATATAATGCCATACTTTTTCTACCTCTTCTGCGTTCTTCAGATACACGTGGACAGGCGCGAACATACCACCATATCTTTCATAATCTTTTTGTCCCGCGTAACCCACATTTACAAGGCTTTCGTCCTCTAAAAGCCACCACAGCAATTTTAAAAGTTCGTCATGTTTATCGGAAGTAAAATCATATCCGGGGAAATCTGCGTATAAACTTTCCGAGATAGCCAAATTCCCCCGCAGGTTTAAGTCGTTAATCATATCGCCGAGCGTTCCTGTCATTTCTAAACCGTCATCGTATTCATCGCCTGCGCTTCCGTTGTAATTGTTAGGTGTTTCCGCCCTGTTAATAACCGCGGGATAAATCAAAACCGCCGCCGCAATCATCGCGCACATTGCCGCCGTCAGCGGAATCCATTTGAATATTCCCGACGCGGTTTTTGCCTTTTTAAAAGGCTTCGGCGCGGAAACGTTCAGCTCGCCGAGCTTTTCATAAAACTTGTTTACTGTATCCTCCTGCGGATTCATGCTTTCCCTCATGGATTTAAAAATATTATTGCTATTCAAAGTCATACTCCCCTTTCAATTTTTCCCTCATCATGTCCCGCCCTCTTTTGAGCCTCATGCGGACATTCCCGCCGGAAATTTCAAGAAATCCCGCAATTTCCTCTGTTGAAAACTCTTCAAAGTAAAAAAGGTGCAAAACAATGCGGTATTTTTCCGGTAATTCCCGCAGAGCGGTGAAAATTAAATTTTCTTCCCTGCTGTTAAACTGATACGTAAGCTCTTGCAGGTTTTCGGACGCTTCAAGCGGAACGGTTCGTTTTTTCCATGTGCTGTTGAGTGCGCGCTTACAGCAGTTCTGCGTGGTTCTGATGAGCCATGATTTACGGTGCTCCTCGTCGCGGAAGGTCTTGTTCTTTTTAAAAAATGTCAGGAAAACCTCCTGAAATACATCGTCAGCGTCGAACCTGTTCCCCGTGTGACTGAGTGCGATTCTGTAAATCATGCTCTGATATTTTTCGATAATCCGGCGTGATTCCGTGCTGACAGCGGTTTCGGTATCAGCTCCGCTGTAACCGGAAACATTCATTTCCGCCCGCATATCAATATCAAACGTTGCCGGTGATAATGACGTCATAATTATCCCTCCTTAATTATAACTCATTTTAAAAAGGCAGAATGTAACAAAAAATTGACAAATGCTTATGAATATTTTATAATTTATTTAAGACGTTGTCAATAATTTACTATAAAAGGAGAGAAAGCAATGGGCAGAATTAAATTTTTCAGCAATATTTTCAAGCAGAAACCGCGGTTTATCCTTCTGGCGGTTACGGCGGTTTTAATTATTGTTTTAATTGCTGTATCACTTTTTCTCTTTTTTGCGAAAGAAAAGCCGGAATCTCTTCCCGCGCCTCAGCCTGTTTTATCCGGTATTATTATTCCGTGGAATCCGGGCAGTTCTGTTGACCTTGTTTCCCGCGAAATAATTAACATTATCGGATTTGACGCAAATATCGAAAACATTCACGGCTCAAACGGAAACACAGGTCTTAATAAAGTTTATACGGACAGCACGGAAATGGGCAGATTCTTGTTGGCTTCCGGCATGTCCGCCTTTGTAACGGGGGAATATATGGGCTTTACCGACGCCGGTTACAGGGAATGGGATATATGGCTTGTTGCTTTTTCGCCTTCCGTTATCGCGGTAAAAGCGGATTCACCTTATCAAACCCTTGGCGAACTTGTTGCCGCGGCAGAAAAAAGCCCGAATTCGCTTAAATGTGCGAATTCGGGCATGGGGACTGTCAGTTTTCTGTCCGCATATTTGTTTGCGGAAAACGCGGAAATAAATATAATCCATGAGGATTACGCGGGTTTTAATCCCGCGGTCAGCGCGCTTATAAATCAACAGGTTGATTTTATCGCCGCTTTGTCTTCGGAGCTTCACACCCGCGAAAAAGCGGGCGAAGTTCGTATTCTGGGGGATTTAAACCGATACGGTTTAGGGATTCCTTTCGGGGAATATTACGGCTTCATGCTCCCAAAGCATGTTACCGGCAATCTAAGCGTTCATGTTTTAGATGAATACGATAATTTGTTCAGTCATGCCGTTGACAGCGCGGAATTCATTACTTTTACGGCAAACAGCGGACTTTCCCGCATGAATTTAACCCGCGAACAAGCGGCAGATTACACGGAAAAGCTTGCGGAAATTATCTGTTACTCGCTTTATGAAACCGGTTGTATCGGCGTTTCCCCCGAAACAATCGGTATCAAAAAGCCGTGATTTTATTTTACACGTTTTTTCACAACCCCGATTATAATTACAATCACTATAGCCCCGATCCCGACAATACCGATAAGAATATAAACCGCAATACCGCTGTTTTCTTCTTCCGGTTCTGTGTCTGAATTAACCGAAGTATTAACTGTTTCGGCTGTTTCGATTTCTTCGGTTTCTTCAGGAGTTTCAGCCGGTTCATCAATGTTGTTTTCCGGCTGTTCATCAAAATCATCAAGGTTCACATTTTCTGCGGATTCCGATGAAATGTTGGTTTTTTCCGAAGCCACGCCGTAAACATCATCACCTATTGTCAGGATATATTCGGAAATTTCGGCACTTCCGCTTGTGTTGAATCCTTCCGCGCAAAACGAAATTTCATACATTGTGCCGCTTACGTCAAGCCCCATTTCACCCCATGCCTTGAAATGCTCATCCAAAGAAATCGTGCCTTCGGTTCTTCTGTCAACCCGCACGCTGAAGTATTGCAAAAAGGTGTCTTTATCCCTATGAATGGACGGCATATCCACACGATTGCCCACATAAACCTCATATGTACCACCGTCAGCTTCAAAAGTGCCCTGATACCCTTTTCCGCCGGGCGGTTTGTAGCTGAAATAATTTTCAACCACATAAAATTCAATCAGCGGGTCTTCCGTCCACCCGTATATGCAAAGATAACTTGCGTCGCCTTTGGTTATATTGTGTTTTGCAGTGTAGTCAATTGTAATATTTCCGTATTCTTCATAGGTCATGGTTCTGCTCAGCTTTTTTCCGGTACGGAATAAAACGTTAAACGCGTTGTTCCATTCGCAGGAAAAATTCCCGCCGCCCATTAATGTCATTCTGACGTCCTCATTTTTATTCTGCGTCCATAATTCAAAATCGAACCCTTCATATTTATCTTTCTTGTTGCGCGTTATAACAGGATATTCCGGAGAAGACGAATTGGCGGCGATAACCGTTACCGTTACCGACAAGAATGTAAAAATAATAATAAGTATAACCGATAAACCCGTGAATTTTGCTTTGCTTTTCTTTCTAAGCAACATATTGATTTTCCTCCTGACAGTTATCAGTAAACAGTTAGGAGCATTTTTTCTGTGTTTCCCCCGCCGCAGACGGGGGAAACACAGAAAGCATCATTTTCTACTGTTTAATGATAAAGTAATATATAATTTATACTAATCCCGATTATAAAAGTTCTTAAAAATCCGTGCAAAAGCTTGAGTTTATGGGTTTTTGTGCGGATTTTTCAGAAGGCTTTTAATGAGGGATTCGTATTAATTATATTATAAAACAGGCGTTAAATCTATAATATTCGTCACCGGTTATATCATTATCGTAACATCAGACTATTATAGTAAATTAATTTGAAAATTGCACCAATAAACAGGCATAAAAACCCATAAATCAAAGCTTTTCATGCCTGTTTATTGGGCATTTCCTAAGTTAATTAACTATATTAAATAAAAACGGCAACCGCCAACAAAGCAAGCGTCAGCGGGTTGCCGAAATATTACACAAGTTCTTAGAACCTGTTCAGGCTCTTAATTCCGGAATTTTATCATGTATAAATAATATTTCATTTTTCCGTAACGGCGTTTCAGCCCGCTTTCATTCTGATTTAAAAGGTTTTCCTTATACGCCGCAGTTGCTTTTGATTCATTATTGCTTATAACAACATTCCCGTACCGCGCTTTTTCAAAAGAAGCGGTGATTTTTGCATATTCGTTATCTGAAAGTCTTGCGGAAAACTGCCCTGCTGTTTCTCCCGCAAGCGGTTTCAGCCCGTCCAATGAAAATAACATTAAAATCGCTTGATAATCGGCTAATAACTTCGCGGAAGGCGATAATTTTTCGTATTCCTTCCTGCTCCGCCGTACCGAGAAGTAAAAACCGGCAAAAACCGCCGAAACCGTAATGATAATAATGACCGCACCTGTTATAAAAGCAATCAGATAAAAACTTCTGCGTCTGCTGTTTTGCTCATCAAGCTCTTCTTCGGTGTTTTCAACCGGTGAAGCCGGACGGTTCGGTGTATTATAAACCGGATTCACCGGAACAGCGGAAGGGCGGGTTACGCCGCGGCTGTACCAGCTTGCATACCGCGCACCGGTATAAGCGGGCGACGGTTCAAACGGAATCCAGCCGACGCCGTCAATATAGGCTTCAACCCAGGCATGTGCGTTATTTTCCTGAACAGTCAGGGTTTTAGAAAATCCGGATTCGTTTTCGTCTTTATCGGATGCCAAAAAGCCCTGAACATATCTTGTGGGGATTCCCGCCGCTCTGCCGAGAACCGCGGCGGCAGTCGCAAAATAAGTGCAGTAGCCTTCGTCTGTTTCAAATAGGAACACATCCGTAAAATCCCTTTTCTTTATATCGGAAACAAGCGCAGGCTTCTGCGAATAAGCATAATTCTGCAACAGATAATATTCAATTGCTTTCATTTTCATATAATCATTATTATAACCGGCGGTTATTTCATACGCTAAGTCATAAACCCTGTCCGGAACGGTTTCCGGTAAATCCGTGTACTGCTCATAAATTTTTCTTTTCCTGCTTTCAAGCAATATAGTGTAATTCGCAGGAATTTCCCAGTGCCCGACAAACGGAAAATTTTCCTTGAAAAGCTTTTGCAGGTCTTCCCGCTTTACAGGATTATGACCGGCCGGAGAATTACTTTCAAACAGGGATAAAAACGCATCGCCCGCATAATTAAGGTCAAGATAGGTCACGCGGTAGGTTGTTCCTTTGCCGGTGATTCTGTCAAAAAACATGCTTAAACCGCTTATATCCGTATGATGGCTGTTGCTTGAAGCCATTTTAAATTCTAACGGAATCCGCGG
The DNA here is from genome assembly GCA_009782265.1 of Oscillospiraceae bacterium. GTDB lineage: Bacteria > Bacillota > Clostridia > Oscillospirales > Ruminococcaceae > Ruminiclostridium_E. The sequence continues at coordinate 8,182 of WRJM01000018.1, forward strand.
ATAAAATAAAGATTTCGTGCGTATATCAAGGTATTCCAACCCGATTTCACGCATTGCGAAGATTTCATCTTTTTCTTCTTCGGACATGGAAAAGAACCCGATATTGTGCAGTGTAAGCAATAATTCTAAACTGTCCAATCTGTACTCGGGGAGCGCGGAATCATTGAAATTATGCACCCTTGTCCAGCCGTGCCCGTCGTATGTATCCATAACAGAACCGGTAAGGTAAATATTTTCTGAGCTGTTGGTATAATGCGTAAGCTCCAATGCGCTTTTTTCGGACTGGCGAATCCCGCCGCCTATATTGCCCGATTCGTTATAACCGGTCATGTTGACTTCAAACTCATAATCACTGCCGCTGAAGAAAGCTATAAAATTTTCGCCGATACGGGATGCGAAATCCCCGATGCCGTAAAAAATACTTTTCGCCGTCGTCCATTGAAAAGGACGGGAGCTTGACGGCAAAACCGCTGTAATAATACCGGCAATCAGCATAAAAGGCAAAAGATAGGTAAGAAAAATTTTATTTTTAAGAAAATTTTCGTGCAGAACAGCAAAAATAAAAATGAAAATAAACAAGGTTTCAACAAACCCCGTATTTCTTTCAAACACCGCCATAATAATACTGAAAACAAGAAGAAAAAACCCCGCTGCTAATCTGATATAATAAAACCGTAAGACATAAAACAACAATCCGGACAGCACGAAAACCATCGCCACCAATGAAATAAGCGAATAAACAAAAGCCTCCGGAACATCCGGACTGCGTGAAAATAAAAGCCAGTTCAATGAATCAACGACAGGAACATTCGTCCAAATAATAATAACAGCAACAATTCCCGTAAAACCGGCAAGAGCGGCGTAAAACACAGACTTTTTTCCGGAAGTTCTGAAGACGTCAAAAACCGTAAAAAACGCGGTAAAAAACAATGCCGCTATAAATAAAATGAACCCGTTCAACCCGGTTCCCGACTGTGTATTAATATCTAAAGCCGCGCTGACGCAAAGCCCGAAAGCGCAGATAAAACGCAGAATATATTTTTCGTAAATGTTTTTAATATCCATAATTATTTCTCATTTTATTTTATTTTATTTTATTTAATTTAAAATATCGCTTAATTCAGCGTCTTCCGGAATGTGAATTAAAGCGGTTTTTCCGAGATAACGGCGTATGCCGGACAATTCGTCGTTTTCGCGATTTCCGGTTAGAATAACGCAGGAATGTGTAAACGCCGCAAAATTCTGCAACCCGCTTAAAAACGCTTTCGGTTCGGTTGTGATTAAAATAAGCACGGTCGCATCTTTTAAGTTCAAGGTACGGAAATATTCGTCCGCGTTCCCGCAACGAAACGGCAGTGTAAGACAGGCGTCGTAAAAATGCCGGAAATCTTCATATTTACTAACTTGAATTCGGTTTAAAACAACTGTCGGATAAATAATCTCGGTTTCGATTTTTCTGCTGAGGTAATAATCGGCAACAGACAAAGCAATTTCAAGCGCCTTGTCTTCAAGCGGGATTCTTTTATATTCTTCAATGGGTGCGGTGTCTATGAAAATCGTAATTTTTTCTTTTTCAGGTTCGATTCTGCGGCGGGTCAAAAGCTCCTGATGCTTTGCGGAAGCCTTCCAGTTCACGGTTTTTATGCTGTCACCGAACGTAAAGGAACGCAAGTCTGTATCTTGTTCTTCGCCGGTTCTGTAAGTAAACGGCAGGGATTTTATTTCTTCGCCGAAGTTCAGCGCGCTGAGCGAATTCAATTTAAAAACACGCGGATAAACCCGCATATTCACGGTGGAGGGCGCGTTGAATTTAATCGAGAACAATTCAAGATAATCCTTGACAATCACTGATTTTACGCCTACTTTATATTCGCCGCGGTAAAGGCAAATCAGCTCGGTTTCATTTTCGCTTTTCTGCCCGGGCGCAAGCGAAATTTCATGCTGGTATTTATTTAAGTCAACCTTGGAATAATCGGAGATAAATTCGGCTTTTACAGAGGTAAAATAAACAGAGCTTTCATTGGTGAATTTGAAATTATAGCCGATTTTTTCACCCTTTACAACGATTTTTGAATCAATGGATTGATGAATTTTCAGCTTAGCGATAACAAAAAATAAGTAAATTAAGCAGGTTACGGGAATCGCAAGGCTTGCGTAAAATAAAGCATAGCTGAACGAGCCGCCGAAAAAGCTTGCGAATACAGCGGCGGCAATGATAAATCCGAAGACGGCGATTCTCTTTTTAAAAATATTTCTTTTTTGTTTCATATCGGTACACGGGCGGCGTTTTTAACGCTCTCAATAATCTTTTCCGGCGTGGTTCTATTCACTTTAGCTTCGACCGTCAGGAACAGCCTGTGCCTGAGAACGTGCGGCAGAACCGCCTGTACGTCGTCCGGAATCACATATTCCCGCCCCGAAACATAAGCGTAGCTTCTTGCCGCGCTGATTAACGCCAAAGTTGCGCGCGGGCTTGCGCCGAGAGAAAGCAGGGGGTTATTGCGGGTCAGCGAAACAAGGTTAATTACATATTCGGCAATATCGTCATTTACAATTACGGTTTTTACTTCTTCCCGCATTTCAGTAAGCGTTTCCGCGTTAATCACAGCATTTGTATGCTGAAATGAATCCCCTTTTATAAAATTCTGCGCCATCAGCTTTTCATCATCAAGCGCGGGATAACCCAAAGAAAGCTTCATCATAAAGCGGTCAAGCTGAGCTTCGGGGAGGTTGTAAGTCCCTACAAATTCAATCGGGTTCTGCGTGGCGATTAACATAAACGGTTCTTTCAGCTTATACGTAACGCCGTCAACGGACACCTGCCCCTCCTGCATGGCTTCAAGGAGCGCGGCTTGGGTTTTCGGGGAAGTGCGGTTGATTTCGTCCACAAGGACGATGTTGTTCATAATCGCACCCTCAACATAGCGGAATTCACCCTTGCGCATATCGTAGACCGACGCGCCCGTGACGTCGCCCGGAAGCGTATCCGGTGTGAATTGAATCCTTGTAAAGCCGCACCCGACCGACTTTGCAAGTAGATTGGCAAGCGTGGTTTTCCCGACACCGGGTACGTCCTCAATCAGCAAATGCCCGCCCGCGAGAAGCGTGACCACCGCAAGCTGTGCTTCCTCTTGCTTTCCGATAAGGGTTTTGCTTATGTTTTTAATGATTTCCTGTGCTTTTGCATTGTTTTTCATAAATTTATCCTTATTTCATTTTATTCCCGCATATATAGTCCTTAAATTTGAAAATTGGTAATTTTCAAATTGATTGATTATAAAAGCAGAAAAAATTGGTTCTGTGTTTCCCCGCCTGCGGCGGGGAAACACAGTAAAATTTAATTGATTAAAATTTACAATTATATTCTAACATAAAAATAAAAAAAATTCAAGACCTGAAACAATTTCTTGTTTTTATTGTTCGTAATAATTTAATTGACAGCTTTAACCTTTTTATGTTAAAATGTAAAAAAAGGCGGAGAACAACATGGAATTTATTAAACTTGATATATACACAACAAATGCGGGCTTAGAGCCGCTTTCGGACAAGTTTCTTGATTTAGGGGTAAGCGGATTTGAATTCCACGACGCGGAAGATTTTATGAACTTTATAAAAGGCGATGTAAATAACGGGGGCGGACTTTCCGCTTGGGAAATTGTCGGTGAAGAATTAGAACCGCTTAAAACGCAGGAAACTTACTTAACGCTGTACCTGACAACCGACAGCCAAGGGGAAGAACTGCTTGAAAATATAAAAGAACTGCTCAGCGGATTAAGCGGTAATGAATTATACGGGGAAATGCGCCTTGAACAAAGTAAAGTCCGTGAAGAGGATTGGGCGGAGAACTGGAAAGCGTATTTCAAACCCTTTGAAGTCGGTGAAAAGTTATTGATTAAACCTACATGGGAAGAAAAACCCGCTACAGACAGGCTCATTCTTGAAATAGACCCCGCGTCCGCTTTCGGGACAGGTCAGCATGAATCTACGAAACTTTGTCTTGAAGCACTTGAAAATAGTGTTACACCCGATTGCACTTTTCTTGACCTCGGCTGCGGGAGCGGGATTTTAACCATTGCCGCCCTGCTTCTCGGTGCAAAGCACGCCGTTATGGTTGATGTTTCGGAAAACGCTGTCAAAACCGCTTGCGAAAATGTAGCGCAGAATAAATTCACAGCGGAAAAATACACCGCGCTCTGCGGCGATATAACCGAAAACGCGGGTTTATTAAAGCAAATCGGTAGTGATTACAACGTAATTGCCGCGAATATCGTCGCTGATGTGATTATAAAAATGAGCAGGATTTTCCCGCGTTTATTGAAAGAAAACGGACGCTTAATCGTTTCGGGGATTATAGAAGAAAGGCTTGATGAAGTAGTTTCCGCGCTTAAAAGCGCGGGGTTGAAAATAGCGGAAATCAAACATGACAACAGCTGGTGTTTGATAAAATGTAAAATCACATAAATTCTTTCTGCCGCATAAAATACGGCAGGAGGTATTGCTTATGTATTATTTCTTATTTTTTCTGCTGACTTTTTTTTCAATATACGGCGCAGTGAGCTTTCTGAAATTTATTTACAGCACGGTTATAAGCCAAATCATTATAAAAACGGGGAACGTTCGTATATGGACTACGAGAAAACCTTGATGAATTTAAAAGGCACTGTTGACGGGGTGATTTACAAAAACCCCGCTAACGGTTATATTGTGCTGGAAATGGTTCAAAACGACGGCGGTCTTACAATTGCCGTTGGGAATTTGGGTGATATTGCAGAGGGGGAGAAGCTTTCCCTGACCGGCTTTTTCATTGAATCCCCCAAATACGGCAAACAGTTCAAGGCGCAAACCTGCGAACGTATGCCGCCCGAAAGCAGAGAAGAAATCCGCCGCTATCTCGGCTCAGGCGTGATTCGCGGGGTCGGACCCGCGATAGCTAAAAAAATAACGGACAGGTTCGCAGAAGAGACGCTGACGGTTATTGAAAATAACCCGCAGAAGCTTGTTGAAATTACAGGGATTAACGCGGACAGAGCAATCACCATCGGCTCTGAATACAAGCGGATTTGCAGTGTAAAATCCATTATTTCTTTTCTGGGGGAATACGGCTTCGCACCGCAAACGGCAATTTATGTCTGGCAGAAATATGATAATTCTTCGGTTTCTATGATTAAGGAAAACCCCTATTTGCTGTGCGGAGAGGGGATTGAAGCCGACTTTGAAACCGTTGATAAAATGGCATATGCTTTAGGGATTGATTCCTGCAACATCAGCAGGGTGAAAGCGGCGATTGCTTTTGTTCTGCGCGCCAACACCGACGGCGGGCATACCTGTTTACCCGAAGAAGTGCTGAAACAGCAGGTCTGCGAATTTTATGACATCAGCCTTGACGCGTTCGATATTTCGCTTGAAGAGGGCGTGAACGCGGGCGAATTCACGGTTTTATCGGGTAAGGGCGGGCTTTCCGCAGGGAAGCACGCAAGGGTTTTCCTTTATCCTTATTATAAAGCTGAACGATACATCGCGGACAAGCTTTCCGACATGCTTAAAATGAACGCGAAAGCGCAAAAGGATTTTTCGGCGGAAATAGAGGGAATTGAGTTCAGTGAGGGTATTACATACGAAAAACTGCAAAAGGAAGCAATCAACAATTGTTTGGCAAACAGTTTATTTATATTGACCGGCGGACCGGGAACCGGGAAAACCACCGCGCTTAACGCAGTAATAAAAATATGCAAGGGCATGAAAAAAAGCATCGCCCTTGCCGCGCCCACGGGACGCGCCGCGAAACGCATGAGCGAAATCACGGGCGAAAACGCCAAAACCATTCACCGGCTTTTAGAAGTAGATGTGACAAATGAAAATATGCTGACCTTCAAGCGCAACGAAATGAACCCGCTCAAAGCCGATTTTATTATTATTGATGAAATGTCTATGGTGGATTCTCTGCTGTTTGAAGCACTTCTCCGTGCTGTCAGCTTAGATTCCACGCTGATAATGGTAGGCGATTCCAATCAGCTTCCGTCGGTGGGTGCGGGGAATGTTCTGGGGGATTTGATTGATTCGGGGTTAATCCCGTCCGCGGAGCTGAAAGAAATTTTCAGGCAGGCGGCGGAAAGCCTGATTGTCACCAACGCGCATAAAATTATCGGCGGTAAAGCACCTGAGCTTGATATACGGGACAAGGATTTTTTCTTCATGGAATGTCCGAGCGATTATGACATTGCGCGGCTGACCGTTGATTTGGTCAAAATAAGGCTTCCGAAAAAATATAATTTCACGCCGATTGAGGATATACAGGTATTAACGCCGACAAAAATGGGCGCGGCGGGCACGAAAGAACTGAATAAAGCCTTGCAGAGCGCGCTGAATCCGGCTTCAAGAGAGCGGCGGGAATTAAAAGTGTTTGAAGCGGCTTTCCGCGAGGGCGATAAGGTTATGCAAACCGTGAATGATTACGAAGTGATGTGGCAGAAAGGCGCGGAAAAAGGGAAAGGTGTTTTTAACGGCGACATCGGCGTGATTACGGAAATTGACCCTCATAACAATAATATGCGGGTGAATTTTGACGGGCGGGTGGCGTTTTACACCGGCAATATGCCCGCAAAGCTTGAACATGCCTACGCCGTTACCATTCATAAAAGTCAGGGCAGTGAATATAACGCGGTGATTATCGCGCTTACGGAGCGTTCGCCGCGTCTGCTGTACAGAAATCTGCTATACACCGGCGTTACACGCGCTAAGTCGATTTTAATACTAATCGGGAGCAAGCGCGTGATTGACCAAATGACGCAAAACGACAGGAAAAATGTAAGGTATTCCTGTTTGAAGCCGCTGTTGATTGCGAAGAATAAGAAGGAAACTGAGAAATAATTAAAAATAATTTTCAAAAAGGACTGGTTTTTTATTCCATAATCTGTTATAATAATTAAGTCAGTGTAATTTAACCAGTTAAATTACACGCTTAATCTATTTATTATCAGGAGGACAACCTAACATGAGCAAACAATTCGTTTATCTGTTTAAAGACGGCGACGGCTCAAACAAGAACTTACTCGGCGGTAAGGGCGCGAACCTTGCCGAAATGACAAAACTGGGACTTCCGATTCCGCAGGGCTTCACGATTACGACAGAAGCTTGCACGCAGTATTACGAGGACGGCAGTAAAATTAACGATTCGATTCAAGCTGAAATTATGGAAAACATCGTGAAAATGGAGGGTATTACAGGTAAAAAGTTCGGCGACACGGAAAACCCGCTTTTAGTTTCGGTGCGTTCCGGCGCGAGAGCGTCAATGCCCGGTATGATGGACACCATACTTAACCTCGGTCTTAATGACGAAGTTGTTAAGGTAATCGCGGACAAGTCCGGCAACCCACGCTGGGCATATGACTGCTACAGAAGATTTATTCAAATGTATTCCGACGTTGTTATGGAAGTCGGTAAAAAATATTTTGAAGAACTCATTGACAAGATGAAAGAAGAAAAAGGCGTTAAACAAGACACAGAACTCACCGCAGACGACTTAAAGGCACTTGCAGAACAGTTCAAAGCCGAGTATAAAGCAAAACTCGGCTCAGACTTCCCCGCAGACCCGAAAGAACAGCTGATGGGCGCAATTAAAGCCGTATTCCGTTCATGGGACAACGACAGAGCGAAATACTACCGCCGTATGCACGATATTCCCTCTTCCTGGGGAACAGCGGTCAACGTACAGGCAATGGTATTCGGAAACTTAGGCGATACCTCCGGTACGGGCGTTGCGTTCACCCGCAATCCTTCAACCGGTGAAAAGAAGCTCTACGGTGAATATCTCATAAATGCACAAGGTGAAGACGTTGTTGCGGGTATCCGTACACCCAACACAATTGACCAAATGGCGAACGACTTACCGGAAGCATACACTGAGTTCGTTAAAATCTGCGAAAAATTAGAAAACCATTATAAAGATATGCAGGACATGGAATTTACCATTGAGGATAAAAAGCTGTACATGCTCCAAACAAGAAGCGGCAAACGCACCGCGGCGGCGGCACTCAAAATCGCCTGCGACTTGGTTGACGAGGGCATGAAAACAGAGCAGGACGCTGTCTGCATGATTGACCCGAAACAGCTTGACGCGCTTCTTCACCCGCAGTTTGACATAGCGGCTCTTAAAGCGGCGGCGGTTATCGGCAAGGCTTTACCTGCTTCTCCCGGTGCGGCTTGCGGACAAATCGCTTTCACCGCAGAAACGGCGGCGCAGTGGGGCAAGGAAGGCAAAAACGTCATTTTAGTCCGTCTTGAAACCTCTCCCGAAGACATTGAAGGTATGCACTATTCTAAAGGGATTCTCACCGCACGCGGCGGCATGACCTCCCACGCGGCGGTAGTAGCACGCGGCATGGGTACTTGCTGTGTTTCCGGTTGTTTGGAACTCAGAATCAACGAAGAAGGCAAGACCTTTAACCTCGGCGGAAAAACTTATAAAGAGGGCGATTATATCTCCCTTGACGGTTCTACAGGTAATATTTACGGCGAAGCGGTTAAAACTGTTGAAGCTACAATAGGCGGCGATTTTGACAGGGTTATGAAGTGGACAGATAAATACAGAACGCTGAAAGTCCGCACCAACGCAGACACCCCCGCAGACGCAAAGAAAGCAGTTGATTTCGGCGCGCAGGGTATTGGCTTATGCCGTACCGAGCATATGTTCTTTGAAGCCGACAGAATCGCGGCAATCCGTGAAATGATTTGCTCTGAAACCGTAGAACAGCGCGAAGCGGCTCTCGCAAAGCTTGAACCCATGCAGCAGGGCGACTTTGAGGGTATATATGAAGCAATGGCTGGCTTCCCCGTAACCATTCGTTTCCTTGACCCGCCGCTCCATGAATTCCTCCCGACCGAAGAAAGCGACATTGAAGCACTTGCAAAAACAATGGGCAAGAGCGTTGCTGACATCAAAGCGATTATCACCTCCCTGCATGAATTTAACCCCATGATGGGACACAGGGGCTGTCGTCTTGCCGTCACCTATCCGGAAATAGCGGCAATGCAGACACGTGCAGTCATTAAAGCGGCAATTGCTGTAAATAAAAAAGGTATGAATGTTGTACCCGAAATTATGATTCCGCTCATCGGCGAAGTTAAAGAATTAGCGTTTGTTAAAGCGGTTGTGGTTGAAACAGCTGATAAATTAATTAAAGAATCCGGCTCTGCCATGAAATACATGGTCGGTACGATGATTGAAATCCCAAGAGCGGCACTCACCGCTGACGTTGTGGCTACAGAAGCCGAATTCTTCTCATTCGGTACAAACGACCTTACGCAAATGACCTTCGGGTTCTCACGCGATGACGCGGGCAAATTCCTTGAAGCGTATTATGAAAAGAACATCTACGAATCCGACCCGTTTGCGCGTCTTGACCAAAACGGCGTAGGCAAGCTTGTTGAAATGGCTTGTAAACTCGGACGTTCTGCCCGCCCCGATTTAAAACTCGGGATTTGCGGAGAGCACGGCGGCGACCCGTCCACAATTGCTTTCTGCCATAATGTAGGCTTAGACTATGTTTCCTGCTCACCGTTCAGAGTGCCGATTGCAAGGCTTGCGGCGGCGCAGGCGGCGATTGAAGACGGCAAGGTTACGAATAAAGGTTAATTAAATTTAAAATCAATCTCCCTGTTTTGAGCAGGGAGATTGATTTTTATAATCGGTATTAGTATATAGTAAATTCTGCTCCTTAAGTCAACACCTTGCATTATCAATTTTGATTCTGATTTTCATTTTCATATTGACTTTTTTTTATTCATGTGCTATGATTATAAAATGAAACGTTTATTATTGTTTTTCTTGATTACAACTGCATTTTTGTGCATCGCTTCGGGTTGTGAACCGACGCAAAGCCCAAAGATTGACGGTCAAATACACATCATCGCCACCGTGTTTCCGGTTTATGATTTTGCGCGGAATATCGCGGGTGACAGAGCAGAGGTTTCCATGCTTCTGCCGCCGTCCTCCGACAGCCATCATTATGACCCCTCTCCCCGTGACATCATCAGGATTCAGGAATGTGATATTTTTCTTTATATCGGCGGCGCGTCCGATGAGTGGACGGAACAGGTTTTTTCCGATTCGGATAATCTAACAGCGGTAAAACTTTTTGATTCTGTCACGCTTGCTGAACAGGAGCACAGCCACGGTGCGAATGACTTATATGACGAGCACATCTGGACTTCGCCGCGGAACGCTGTTTTAATGACCCGCGCAATCCTTGCCGCTTTATGTGCGGCAGATTCGGGAAACGCGGAATTTTATGAAGAAAACGCGGAGAATTATATCAAGGAATTGGAAGTGCTTGACAGACTTTTTACGGACATCATTTCGGAAGCAAAGCGCGATACTGTTATTTTTGCCGACCGTTTCCCTTTCCGGTACTTTTGCGAAGCATACATGCTTACAAGCTTCGCCGCGTTCCCGGGCTGTTCGGAAGAATCTGAACCCAGCGCGCAGACCATGGCGTTTCTGATTGAGAAAATCAGAAACGAAAATATTCCGGTTGTTTTTTACGGGGAATTGTCGGATAAAAAAACAGCGGCTTCTATCAGCCGCGAAACCGGCGCGGAAACCTTGCTTCTTCATTCCTGCCACACGGTTTCGCAAAGCGAAATGGACAGCGGCATAAGCTACGTTGAATTAATGAAGCAAAATGCGGAAAATTTAAAACGGGCACTTTATTAAAAAGTACCCGTTTTTATTTTCTGTAGGGGATACCCTGCGTGGTATCCCTAAAATAAATTTATACTAATACCGATTATAAAAGCTCTTAAAAATCCGTGCAAAAAGCTTACGTTTATGGGTTTTTGCACGGATTTTTTAGAAAGCTTTTAATGAGGGATTAGTATTAATGATAAACTAAATCCCGTTTCCTGTAGTGGAAGAATCCGAGCGCGGTTAAAACCGCCGCTAATCCCGTCAAAAGCGCAAGGTTCGTAAAGTTAATGTCGTCAAGCGGAACTTTTGCAATATAGCTCATGGGCGAGATTTTTGCCACCCAAGCCGGCAGTAAATCGGGAAAGCCGCCGATAAAGCTCATAAAGCACACAAACCCGTAATACCCCCAAATCATGCCGCTCGCTTTCGGAAGCAAGCCGATAACAAGGATTGTAAAACCTAAAATCACCCACATGGCAGGCAAATACGACAAATAGGATTTCAGTAAGCTTCCGAGCATGAACGATTCCGGGATTCCCGCCTCACCCGCAACGGACGAGGCGGACAAATATAATCCGACCGCAGTTGCACATTGCATAATAATGCTTGAAATGTAAGCAATTAAAACATAGCCGAATAAATATTTCGTGCGTGAAATTCCGCGTGCTAAAATATGCTCTGCTCTGTTGTCTTTTTCTTCGTTGCGGGGTTTCATGGCGGCAATGATGACGGGGATTAAGCCGACTAACGTCATCATTGACGTGATAAACACCCCGAAGTATTTTGAAATAATTTCCTTTTTATCTGCGTCCGTCATTTTTTCAACGATTTCTTCAGGAATCCCGATTACCGTCAGATATTCAGGGCTGTCGCCTACGAACTCGTCAATTTCCCCTAATATTGAACCGTAAGAAGCACCCAGCGCGAACATCACGATAAACCATACGATGATTGAGGTTTTTAAAAGTCTTACCGATAACCCGAACGACGACAGGAGCGACTTCTTGGCTTCTTTTCTGCCCGGCTTCGCGGGGATAAACCCCTGGTCAATATCGCGTATTGAATTCAATTTAAAAGCGATTATAATAATTACAGCAATAATCGCAATTAATATAAACACGGGATAAATATAATTCTGAACGTAAACCTCCGAACGCTGCGCTAAACCAAGCGGGCTTATGCAGGAAAGCGCGTTGTTTATGGGCATTTGCGCGTCACCTGCGGCGCGAACCATGTAAAACACGCCGAGCGTTAAAAAAGACAATCCCGTTGCGCCGCCTTTGTAGGAAGAAAGCTGTGAGAATAACGCCGCAACTGCCGCAAAAACAAGCCCCGCAAGCCCTGTTAAAACGCCGTACAGCATACTGCCGCCCAAATCCATGCTCTCAACACCCGTAGCAGCAAGCCCCAGCCCTAAAAGCACCGCCATTACCGCGTTTATAATCACCGCACTGATAATGGCGGCGTTCAGGTTGGCAAGTCTGCCCGTCGGCAGTGAGCGGACGACTTCTGCGCGTCCTTTTTCCTCGTCGGCTCTGGTGTGCCGAACAACAAGGAAAATGTTCATAATACCGGCGGTCATCATTATCCATAATAACATCATGCCGCTGTACATCGCGCCCGCGGTGTAATCACCAACGCCGTAAACAGGACCCATCATCGCAATCATAATGGGGTTTTCCAACGTCGCGGCAAAATTATTGCGGGTTTCAATATCGGGGAACATGGTGTTAATCCCCGGCGCAAGCACCATCGAAAACAACACGATAATTAAAATCCAAACCGTACTGATGATTCTTTCTCGTCTGAGTATAAACTTAACAAGCTTTCCTGTATTCGTAAAATTACCGCGCATATTATTCACCTCCCGTAGCGGACGTTGTGCTGACATTTTCATTTGAATAGTGCTTCATAAACAATTCCTCAAGCGCGGGCGGCTTGCTTTCAAGCCTTGTTACGCCGAACTTGGAAATAAACGTAACCACTTCCGGAATCTGCTCGTTTTCCACCTGAAAAGCAATCCCTTTTACGGTTTTTTCAATGCCGGAAACGCCGCTGACTGCTTCAAGACCGGTGATTGCTTCGCGTGTTTCTATATTCATATTGATGCGCGTGAGGAAACGCAACTCGTCCAATGTACCGGTTTGTGCAACGCTTCCCTCACGGATAATGCCCACCCGGTCACAAAGTTTTTCTACCTCAAGCAGAATATGGCTGGAAAGGAAAATGCTCTTTCCCTCCTTTTTCTTCTCTCCTACGCACTCTTGAAAAACCTGCTCCATTAAAGGGTCTAAGCCGGAAGTCGGTTCATCTAAAATATACAAATCCGCGTCGGAAGCAAAAGCCGCCACTAAAGCTACTTTCTGCCGGTTGCCCTTTGAGTAGGTTCTGCACTTTTTAGACGGGTCAAGCTCGAATTTTTTAATCAGTTTTTCGCGTTTTTCCTTGTCGCTTTTTTGGCGTAAGCTAACGAACAGGTCAATCACTTCTCCGCCGGTTAAATTCGCCCAAAGATTCACGTCCCCGGGGACGTAAGCGATACGCTTGTGAATTTCCACCGCGTCTTTCCATGCGTCTAAGCCGAATACGGAAGCACTGCCCTCCGTTGCTTGCAAAATCCCGAGCAGACAGCGTATGGTTGTAGTTTTACCCGCACCGTTCGGACCTATGAAGCCAAAAACTTCGCCCTCTTTTACTTGCAGATTCACCTTATCAAGCGCGGTGAATTTCCCGAATCTTTTGGTTAAATCCTTGGTTTCAAGCATAAAATTTCCCATTTTTATAATCCTCCTCTCCGGAATTTGTGCTTTGCACAAACTCCTGTTTGAAAGACTTTTCTTTCAAACATTCCTTTCTGTAAAAATTGTTTTTGAATAATGCTAAACATTCGTCGTATTCCTGCATGATTGCCTCAATGTTCATTTTGCCGTTCTCGGATTTTTGCTTAATACACCCCTCTGAAATATACATCAGTATTTTAACTACAAACAGTGGTTCAATGTTCTCTTTAAATTTTGAGTAATCAACCCCGTCAAAGAACTGCGTAATGTCAAGGTTCTCATTTTTTCTTAACATTATTCTGCTGATTTCCGGCGCGACTTCGGGCGCGGCTTCAAAGAACATACACTCCATAAATGTATATATGTCGGGGTACTCTTCAAGTACGGAAATTTTCATTTCCGAAATGTTTCTGATTCGCTTAAAAAAGTCGTTTTCATCTTTATCCATCTTGCTCATAACGCCGCTGATAAGCACTTCACTGCTGATTTTAATTAAATACAAATACAGGTTTTTTTTACTTGTAAAGTAGTGAAAAATCATTGCTTTTGAAATACCCGCGGTTTGGGCGATGTCTGCAACGGAGGCTTTTTTGTACCCGTGAAGCCCGAAAGCGTGAAGCGCGGCGTTAATAATCACACGCTGTTTTTCGGGCGGGAGGTTTTGAAAGTTTTCTGTGCTTTCCATATTTTCCATGAATATAACCACTCCTTTCGACCACGATTCGATGTTTTGGCGGTTTTGCATAAGCAATGCACAAAACTCGCCGGTTGAAAATACGTAAGTATATCCAATTAACTTTAAAAATCGTTTCGATTTTTAAAGTTAATTGGGGATTGCGCTGTTGCGACAGCGCCCGCAGTCCGCAGACTGCGGAAACCCGTTTAATTTGAAAAGCAAACGGCTT